>CAZPPN010000089.1:0-7530 GCA_964588425.1 uncultured Ruminococcus sp.
AGGAAGGCAAGTGGACTATGGAACGTATGTATAATATGATGGAAACAGTAGCTTCCGACCTCGACGGTGACGGTGAGTACGAAGAAGGCGAGGATATCCTCGGTCTTACAGGACGTACACTTAATTATTGCCCTCAGCTCAACGGCTCCGGCGTCGATACGATCAAGTGGAATCAGGAAGAAATGACATATGATCTCATGATGTCCGATGAAACCGTTATGGCTGTCGGCGAATGGTGCCGTAAGATGATCGTTGACTGCGAGTTTTCCGTTATGGATAAGAGCTACGATACATTCAAGAAAGATAAGTCCCTCTTCCTCAGCCTTCTCCTCGGTTCTTACAGATCTATGAGAGATAAAGAAGACGATTACGGCGTAATTCCGTGGCCGTCCGTTGAAGAAAATATGGAAACAAAGGTACACGTCAGAAACCCCACAGCTCTTGTAATTCCCGCGGGATTTGACGAAGAAACAGCGGATAACATCGGTATCATCGTTGAAGCTCTCGCAGCTTATTCGTATGACTATATTATCGAGAACTACATCTCCCGCGCGGTAATCGGTAAGGGTGCGAGAGACCAAGAATCCGCAGATATCATCCGCGATATCATGGATAAGAGAGCATACGATATCAAATCCGCATTTGCAATCACATCCGTAGACTTCGCATGGATCAACTCCATCAAGAAGGGTACATATGTGTCTATGGAAAAGACAATCCAGAAAGCCTTCAAGAGATCCGTAGATAAAGCGCTCGACCCGTATCTCGATTAAGTCTAAGCTGAACTATATGGACTCCGTCAGGTTTGCGTTGTGAAAGCACTCGAGATTTATATAGAATGATAATCCTGTGCGGTGCTCAAAAATTAAAAATCACTTGACTTTGCCAATAGAATGATATATAATAGGTATTGTAAACATTAACCTACAATCGGGTTTTGTGTCCTCGCGGTAATGTTTGCAGTACCTGTTATTTTTTGCTCCTTTTAACATGAACTGCAGCCCGCTATGAGTGCAGATCCGCGTTGTGAAAAATTTATGGAGGAATATAATGAACAAAAGACTGCTTTCCATTATTCTTGCAGGTCTGATGCTTGTTCCCGGAATGATCTCTTGTTCCGATAACAGTGCTGACGAAACAAAACTTTCCGCAGGTGAAACATCCGGTGAAACTGCCGGCGGCGAAGAAGGAACTACTCTTGAGTATTTTGACGCAATCGAATCCGAAAACTATAACGGTGCGACAGTTCATATCCCTGACCGCAACTTCAGCCCTACCGCTGTTTACTTCTCACCCGTTCTCCTCGATGACTACTACGGAGACGCTTTCTATGACTCAATCTACGACAGACAGATCGCTGTTTCTGATAAGATGAATATTAAGTTGGTTGGTATTAACGAAGGATGGGATAACACCGGTATCAAAAACTCCATTCTCGCAAATTCCGGCGGTTATGACCTCTGCTTCCCCATGCTTGATGATATTTTCTCATTCATTCAGCAGGGTCTCGCTCTTGATATCAATACACTCAATGTAAATACATCCAATCCTTACTGGAACCAGAACTCCGTCGAGGACTTCACATTTGACGGAAAACTCTACTATGGTTTCCCTGACATCAACTTCGACCAGTATGAATCCATGGCTGCAATTTTCTACAATGCTCAGCTTCTTGATAATGTGGGATACGATAGCTCCCTCTATGATCTCTGGGCAGAAGGTCAGTGGACTATCGACGAAATGTCCAAGATGATGGATGTTGTTATTCAGGATACATCAGGTGACGGTAAATATACTATCGGCGAGGATATCTTCGGTCTTATCGGATTTGAGTTCGCTTATCTTGCACCTCTGTATGCTTCCGGTATCGAACTGTATGACTATGACCTTGAAACAGATTCTGCAAATATCTATCTCGCAAGTGACAATGTGATCAAGTGCGGTGAAGCTCTCAAGAACATCTACTTCCGTGAAAACGGCGTTGACTTTGACGCTGAAGACGAAGAGCACCGCAGTATGTTCAAGTCCGGTAAGGCTCTGTTCTACTCCCGTCAGATCGGTGAATTTAAGAATCTTCGCGACCAGGAAGACGACTACGGTATCATCAACTGGCCTTCCGTAGACGGCAACACAGACGGTGACGTTTACGTTTCCATTCCTTACTGTATGTTCGTTCCTTCCGACATAAAGGATCAGGACTGCGTTGCAACAGTAATCGAGCTTATGGCTTCCTATACATACGATGTTGTTATTGATAACTATATCAACAGATCTGTTGTAGGTAAGGGTGCGAGAGACCAGCAGTCCGCTGAAATAGTTCGTGATATGTTCAAGAGACGTGCTTTTGACCTTGAAGAAGCGCTCAATATCGACATCGCAGGCGCAGCGTGGGGTACAGCAATCAGACGCGGTACATACGCATCAATGGCTAAGACAGTTGAAAAGCAGTTCAATAAGTTCTTCTTCAGCGCAGTTGATGTGATCGTAGGCGAATAATACGGCAGTAAATCTGCTTGATTTGTAAGTGAATATATGCTATAATAGGTATTGTACAGATTGTGCGCAGTTTTGATGGGATGTATTGTGCATAATTCATAAACAATACCTATTATTTTTGTATGGGTTAATATTTTATCCTCGGAGGTTCACTATGGAACTTAAACTCAGATACAATAAACCTGCACCGGATTCGGCGGATGGCTGGGAACAATACTCCATGCCGATCGGGAACTCGTACATGGGCGGAAACGTGTTCGGCGGACTTGATCACGAACGAATCCGGATCACCGAAAATTCAGCAGAAAACAATAACCCCGGCGGCGGACTCAACAGCTTTGCCGATATTTTTGTGATATTCGATCATGCCGCCAAGGATGCCTCGTGCTACGAGAGAGGTCTTGACATGAGCCGCGGACTTGCATATGTGCAGTACGATATCGGCGGCGTGCACGTTGAACGTGAATATTTCGCTTCATATCCCGACCGCGCTATTGTCGGACGAGTGACTTCATCTTCTCCGATCTCGTACAGATTTGAATTGCAGATTCCTTACCTCAATGAAGAAGAGGGCAGACAGAAGAGAGGCATGGTTGAATCAAACGGCAGCTCTATCGTCATGTCCGGCGTTATGTGCCACTACAACGTGCGATTTTATGCGAAGATGGGCGTGTATTCCGACGGCGAAGTGACGGCAAAGGACGGTATGCTGTACATATCGGGCGCAAAGGAGACATATTTCGTGTTCTGTGGCGCGACAAACTACGAGCTTCGTCCGGAAGTATTCATCGAACCCGATCCGAAAAAGAAACTGCGCGACTTCGATCCGGGTGATAAAGTACACGCGATATTCGATTCTGCCGCAGCACATTCGTATGACGGGCTGAAAGAGAGACATATCGCGGATTACACCGGACTGTTCGGCAGAGTCGAGCTTGATCTCGGTGAGACGGATGTTCCCGAAATGATGACTGACGAGCTGCTTGAAGCGTACAAAAACGGTGAGAGAAGCCGTTATCTCGAGGTGCTTTACTTCCAGTACGGCAGATATCTGCTGATTTCAAGCTCGCGTCCGGGCTGTCTTCCCGCAACACTTCAGGGCGTGTGGAACTGCCACGACAGATCTCCATGGGGCTCGGGGTACTGGCATAACATCAACGTGCAGATGAACTACTGGCCTGCTTTCATCACGAACATTGCCGAAACATTTGACGCATACAGCAGCTTCAATGAGGCTTTCCGACCCGCTGCCGAGATTTTTGCGGCTGATTATATAAAAAACACCGTTCCCGAGCGATATACCGATGAACCCGGTGAGTGCGGATGGACAATCGGTACGGCAAGCTATGCTTATACAATCAGCGGACCCGGTGGATGCGGCGGCCCCGGAACCTGCGGTCTTACAACCAAGATGTTCTGGGATGCTTATGCGTTTACCGGAGATAAAAAAACACTTGTTGAAAAAACTTACCCCGCACTCCTTTCCGTGGCGAAGTATCTGACCAAAGCTGTGCGTGATTACGACGGACAGTATCTTTCGGTATTCTCCGCTTCCCCAGAGCAGATCATCACTAACCAGTGGACTCCTGAGCACGGTGTGCAGTATCATCTTCCCGTCGGATGCGCGTTCGATCAGCAGATGATATGGGAAAACGGACACGATCTTCTCAGATGTATAGACATCATCGGCGAGGAGAACATCCCCGAAAAAGATCTCCCCACAATCCGCGAGCTGAGAGAACAGATCGACAGATACGATCCTGTGCAGGTCGGCTGGAGCGGACAGATCAAGGAATACAGAGAAGAAAATTTCTACGGCGAAATAGGCGAATACCGGCATCGCCATATATCCCAGCTTGTCGGACTCTATCCCGGCACATTGATCGGAAGCGAGAGTCCCGCATGGCTTGACGCGGCAAAGGTTTCGCTCAACTTCAGATCCGACAGATCGACGGGATGGGCGCTTGCTCACAGACTGAATGCATGGGCTAGAACCGGAGACGGAAACCGCGCATACAAGCTGTATTCGAATCTTCTCGGAACACGTACCCTGCCGAACCTCTGGGATACTCACCCGCCGTTCCAGATCGACGGAAACTTCGGCGGAACATCAGGTGTTGCCGAGATGCTTCTGCAGAGCCACGAAAAGTATATCACCCCTCTGGCATCGCTTCCGGATGAATGGGTGAGTGGTTCTTACAAAGGCTTGGCGGCGCGCGGTGGATTTGTGCTTGATGTGCATTGGGCAAACGGATGCGCAGACACCATGACCGTGTATTCGAAAACCGATAACATCTGCCGCATAAAGTATCCCGGAATAGCAGACGCAAAAGCAGATTTTAAATTTACCGTTATTGACAAAAACCGTATCGAGTTTGCGGCTGAGAGCGGAAAAACCTATACCATCGCCGATATTCCTGCGTGGGAAAAGAAGAAAGCTCCCGAAACAATCCGCGTGAACCGGGAACTGATAATTAGCTGGGATTTCGACGAACCCGTGAATATCTGGCGTGCGGTTGACAGCTCCCCGACATACGATCTGATCGCCGCAAATGTCGCGCAGAAGAGCTATAAGGACGTAAGCTGCCGTTTTGAAAATACGGAAACCGTCACATACAAAATCACCCGCGCAGATACGCTCGATGCTTCATCCGATGGTGCATACGCAACACTGAACCACTCGACAGCAGCCGACCGCCAGCGTTACAGATATTATATCCGTCAGATCAATATGCCCTGCGGCGGTGCCGATCTCCCGGATTACCTCGGCGAATGACAGTGTGTACATGGCAGCAGCATTTACTTTTTGGGAGACGCGCTTTGGAGAACTTTTTGAAAAAAGTTCCCCCAAACCCCTTCAAAAACTTTTCATCTGGGTGAAAATAGATATTGTCTGTGCAATTCCGGTGCATCAAATATCGTTATTCAAATCCTTAGAAGACCGTTCGCGACCTCGTTACCTCGGCACAGTGAGATGTTGAACCTGATTTTCCGTGGAAAAAAGTAAATGCTGCTGACTTGACGGTGTGCAATCTTTTTCTTGATTTATAAGCAAATATATGCTATAATAGTTATTGTACAGATCATTTGCTCGTCCGACGAGACGTTTTGTGCATGATTTACTAACTGAGATTATTGTTTTACAAAAAAATTTTCCTCAGCTTGCTGAAATATCATATAAGGAGTAAATATATGGAGCTCACATTTTCACCCATTATCCCCATGTACGACGGCGGAACAACCGCACCCGACATCTACAACGCAGGCAATATGACAGCGCATGACAACAGAACCACAACATCCGAGGACTGCCCCATGATGCTCGTCACCGAGACAAGCGACGCCGAATTCAAAGCGTATATCGAAAAGCTCAAAGCTGCCGGTTTCGCAACAGTTTACGAGAACCACACCGCAGCGCACGACGCTTATCAGATGAAGAAGGATGAAACGATTGTCTATACATACCTCACAAAGCTCGCAGGAGAGGTACGTATCATGGAAGACAGAGCCGGCGTTACGGTTCCCGAATTCGAGTATGTCTGCGAGGGGGACGACTGCGAGATCTACCAGTACGGTCTCTACTACGACCCCACAAACGGTCATTCCGAAACCACGACCAACTGCGGTATGTTCTATATTGTGAAGCTGGCGGACAACAGCCTGTTCATGATCGACGGCGGACACCTCTTCCAGTGCTCCGTTGAAGCGGTCGAGGGTATGTATCAGTTCATGCGCGAGATCACCGGTACAAAAGAGGGCGAGAAGATCCGCATAAACTGCTGGTACTTCACACACGCTCACGATGACCATATGTCCGCGTGCATCAGACTTCTCCGCACATACCCCGGCGCGTTCGATATTGAGCGAGTATTATTCAACTTCACTGCAGGCACGGTAAGGCAGGGCAACCACGAAGTATTCGTGCTCAAGGAAGCTCTGCGCGAATTCTGCCCGGACGCACTTGCGCTGAAGGTTCAGACAGGTCAGACATTCAACCTCGGAAACGCGAAGTTTGAGGTTCTCTACACGCAGCAGGATGCGGTCAACTATCCCGCAGACGGCGGTGCGATCACTTACACATTCCGCGATTTCAACTGCACATCCCCGATCATCAAGATGTACGTAAAGAACGGTACTGTAATGTGGCTGGGCGACACGAACCTCGAGACAGAGGCGCTTGTTGCGAAGACTGTACCTGCGGAAATGTTCAAGTCGGACGTTGTTCAGGTAGCGCACCACTGTTTCAACTTCCTGACGACTCTGTACGCATGGATTGACGCTGACTACGCGATGCTCCCGAACACTTACTACGGTGGTCACGTGGGAAACAACAAGGACAAGCTGCAGGATGTCATCGACCACCTCGCCGATCCTGGCAACATCTGGTACGAAGAACAGACGACAGGTTTCCGTTTCGCTGACGACGGCAAGTACAACGTCATCCTCGAACGCCCGCTTGTAGGCAAAGATCATGACGGCATCGGCTACTACGGCAAGTACATCACTTTCGAAGAACACGTCAAGCTCTACCACGAGGGGTATTTTAACGATTGAGGGTTTTGTGGGGGGATGCTTGGGACGCTGTCCCAAACCCTGCTCAGGGTTCCACCCTAAGAACCCACAAGGGCGTTGCCCCTTGACCCCACCACCTTTGAAAAGGTGGACGAAACTTTTATACCGGGTTACTTTTTGGGTCTGTGCTTGACCAATATGGTTTGGGTTCATGGCTAATCAAATGCAGTTCCGTCCAAGGGTTCAGAAAATCGTTAATACGGCTCACAGGGACCGCCGAGACCCTGTTCGCCCTCGCCATACAGCATTTGCGCGATATAGTATATTAAATTTGGTTTTTTCTATAAAATAAAAAATGGCTGGCACTAAAGTTTGATTACTGAAGTGTCAGCCATTTTTTATTTTTCAAGAAAGAATTGAGAAAAACTATATCACGCAATCTCTTCACGGCGAGGGAAGTTAGGGTCAGGGTGCTGTTGACAAACAGCCACCAAAGAGACCGATAAAGCATATCCGCAAGCG
>CAZPPN010000090.1:0-7477 GCA_964588425.1 uncultured Ruminococcus sp.
GATGAACTCAAGGCAATCGCAAACGAAATCAAGCGCGGCGGTTATGAAAAGAGAGTACATATCGGTCTCGACTTCTTTGACGGTTCCATCAACAGAATAGCTTGCTGGGCTATCGGTTCACGCAATATGCAGAAGGCTCTTCTCTGGGCAGCTCTCGAACCTGTTGCAATGCTTCAGAAGTTTGAAGTTGAGGGTGACTTCACAAGCCGTCTCGCATATCTTGAAGAAATCAAGACTCTCCCGTTCGGACTCGTATGGGATGCATACTGCGATATGCAGAATGTACCGAATGGCGACGAGTGGATCGCTCAGATGAAGAAATACGAAGCAGATGTGCTCGCAAACAGATAATTTATGGATATAAACAGTAAAAAGAGAATACTTTCATTGGTATCTGCCGGACTTCTCACACTTGCATCAACATCGTGCGGCATGATTGAAATGCGCGATTCGAATGTTGATACCGAGGTAGGGGAATACTCGGCTGACGTAATGCTCGCTCCTGCCGAAAGATACAATTATGTCGAGACAATGAGCGAGAGCATGATCGAAACCGAAGAAAAGGCGCAGGAAAAGAAGACAATCAAGGTTGCAGTATCCGGCGATATCAGAATTGACGACAGTATCATCAAGGATGCCGCAAACCGTGCGACAGAGGGGAAGAGTTACAGCTTTATCCGCATGTTCACGGGCATATATCACTCGATCAATAACGCTGATATCTCACTCGGCAGCTTCTCAACGTCTGATATGCCCGACGGAAGCGAAAACAATACTCCGGTTGAGTGCATAGCGGCGCTTTCCGAGCTTGGCTACGATGTCCTCGATATCACAGATGACGACGGTGCCGAGACAAAAAATCAGGACTACGGTGCGGCTTATATCGACGCTGCTTCTGAGGAGAATCTCAATCTCCGTGAAGTTGACGGTGTAAGATTTGCATTCCTTGCGGCTGATATCGGAGCAGCTCCCGAATATGCTCTTTCATGCTCGGCAGAGGATCTCGAGTATGCCGATTTCATTTCGGACATTCTTGTTGTCTCCGTAAACTGGGATGAAGGAATGACCGATGCGGACAAGCGTTCTGCGGCTGAAAAACTCGCTGCTGACGGCGCTGACGTAATTATCGGCGACGGTGATTTACTCGGCTCTGTCGAATGGATTGATGCAGGTGACGGAACCGATACACTCGCTGTATATTCCCTCGGAAATCTTCTCTGCACTTCCGACGAATATCAGGATCTCTGCGGAGGTCTGCTTGAATTTGAAGTGACTGTGGAAGGCGGTACGATCGGTATCAGCGGAGTGAAGCTCAACCCGACAGTAGTTTACTATACCACAGGAAACAGTGATTATCAGATTTTCGCTCTCGAATCGTTCAGCGACGATCTTACAGCATCACACGTAACATCCGGCGTTTGCTACGACAATATGTACGCGCTGGTGGACGGTATAGTATCTGACGAATATCTTTCCGAAAATCTCGGCAGATAAAAATACAGGATTTTGTAAATGGTAAAAAAAGGCATCGGGCCGTTTCGTGTTCTTCTTTTCGTTTTTCTTCTGCTTTCATTTTGCTTTGCATCATGTTCTGCTGAAGAAACAGGAGCCGAAGCGGTCCGTGAAAAGCCTGTGTCCGTTAAAGCAGCCGATCCGGGTGTCGGTGTCGGTCGTATAATGCCGGAATCTGCTGATCCGAAGGCATTCACGATCTGCATAGACCCCGGACACGGTTTTATGGATAACGGAACGGGCGAAGGATATTTTCAGAACGGTGTGTACGAAAAAGATGTCACACTGGAAATAGCAAAAAAACTGAACGAAGAACTCATCTCGCTTGGATTTGATACCATCATGACGCACGACGGTATTACATTCCCGACTCCCGCTGAGGATGACGGAAACGAAAAATTCAAGCCCGAGGAGCGAATTTCATACGCAAATACTCTTGATATCGACTATTACATTTCTATCCATGTGAATTCATATCCGCAGGATACAAGCGTTTCCGGACTCCGTATCTATTACGAGCAGAACTGGAGAAAAGAGAATACATATTCCGAAACGATTGCGCGTGAGATAGCTGATGCGATCTATAACGAGATGCCCGATGCTCCGGAACCGATACTTGCGGATCAGAGCGTGGCTTCATACGCGGTCGTAAGAGAAACAAAGGCAGCAGCATCGCTGATTGAAGTAGGTTTCTGTACCAATCCAACGGACGCTGAAAATATGCTGAACGATAAATGGCAGAGCAGAGTAGCTGCCGGTATAGCAAACGGTCTGCTCAATTATTATAACGAATATGTAAAGGGTGAGACCGATGCTTGATAATCTTTTGTACAGCATCAATGCGATACTGCCGATATTTCTGCTTGTTGTCATTGGAATAATACTGAAAAAGTATAACCGTATCGACGATTCTTTCACGGATACCGCAGACTGGCTTGTTTTCAAGATCGGGCTTCCGATACTTTTGTTCAGCGAAGTAGCCGGATGCAGTATATCGGAGAATCTCGATCTGAAGCTGATCGTTTTCCTGCTCATATCGGTGAGCGTCAGTTTTCTCGGTGTGTCGGTTATATCGGTGCTGTTCATCCGTGACAGATCAAAAAGAGGCGCGTTTATACAGGGCATCTGCCGATCGAATTTCGCGATACTCGGCGTTCCTCTTGCCGTGAATATGTTCGGTGATGAGGGCGGTGCGGCTATCGCAATTGCAGTTCCGTTTGTCATCATCATGTTCAACGCGTATTCCGTTGTCGTTCTGTCTGTATTCTCCGGCAGCGACAAGCATAAGCTCGACAAAAAAGCGGTGCTTGGCATTCTGAAAAATATTGTCACAAATCCGCTGATCATCGGTGTTGTCGCCGGTGTTCCGTTCATGCTCACGGGAATCTCGCTCCCGACAGCGGTCGATAAAACACTCGGCTATCTGTCCGGACTCACAACACCCCTTGCTTTAATCAGCCTTGGCGCGAATTTCAAAATCGAGAGTCTCCGCGGCAGAATAGGTTACGCCGTAACAGGTGCGCTCGGAAAAACAGTTATTTTACCTGCTCTTGCACTTACCGCAGCAGCTCTTGCAGGACTCAAGGGCCCCGCACTCGGAGTGGTTCTGATCTGTTTCGGTGCTCCCACAGCGGTATCAAGCTATATTATGGCTAAGAAAATGGACAACGATCACGAACTCGCGGCACAGATTCTTCTTCTGTCAACATTCTTATGCGTGTTCACGATCTTTGCGGAAATATTTGTACTCAGATCACTCTCATTAATTTGATTTTAATAAAAAAGCACTTTTTCCGGTATTTTTCGGATCAAGTGCATTTTTTATTTACGTTATCTACTCCGGCGTATCTCCCGTGTTATCGCAGCAACGCATTTCCGTATCGTGTCGGCAGGGATAACGGCAAGCGAGAACAGCGCACAGTACATAAGATGCTCACCTTTCAGCGGAACACATCGGAAAATCTCTCCGCCGAAATATATGATCAGAAGCTGAATCACGGCAACGGTTGGCATTATCACGATGAACGCGCGGTTTTTTGTTATGCTCGAGAGCGGATTGATCCTCGGTGTGCGTGTGCATACTGCGATCCCGATGCCCATGAATATGAACAGCGCGAAGAACAGAGTCATGAAATAAACATCGCTTCCGCCGAAAAAATGCCTGACTGACGGGGACGTGAGGAAAAATACCTGCATGAGAATCGCAAAGGCGCCTGTTGTGATAATCTGTAGGATCATTGAGCCTGTCAGAAGATTCTCCCCTCGGCTGATCGGCGGATTTTTCATGATCCCCGGAAGTGCAGGTTCTCCTGCAAATGCGAGTGACCCGAGTGTGTCCATGATAATATTCACCCAAAGCATCTGAATCACGGTAACCGGACTCTCGATTCCGAGTATCGTTCCGAGGACTGAAATTCCAACTGCGGATGCGTTCATCGTGAGCTGATATGTGATGAATTTGCGTATGCTTGAGAAAATCGTACGTCCGTACAGTACCGCTTTTGTAATTGATACAAAATTATCGTCCGTTATCACGATGTCACCTGCTTCTCTCGCAATGTCACTTCCGCTTCCCATAGCAAATCCGACATCGGCAGATTTCAGCGCAGGCGCATCGTTGATTCCGTCACCTGTCATTCCCGTGATGTGACCTGCCGCTTTGGAAATGCGTATAAGACGGCTTTTGTCGCTCGGTGTAACACGTGAGATGACCTTGATCTGCGGCAGAAGCTGAGTGACGGTTTCATCCGACAGTTTTTTCAGCACCTGTCCGTCGATAAGCAATGGACACTTTTCTTCAGTTATTACAGACGGATCGGAGTCTTCATCGAGCACACGGTAGTTGTCGCCCATTATACCGCATTCAAGCGCTATTCCTGCCGCCGTATCGCTGTTGTCACCGGTGATCATGATGACTTTTATCCCCGCATCACGGCATTCACGAACGGCTGAAACGGCTTCACGGCGGATTTCATCACGGATTATGAAGAATCCTGTCAGAACGAGAGGTGTGTGCTCAGAAGGCGGCGAGACTTTCAGATGCCCGAAAAGTGAAGGATCACCCTCGGCGTGCAGCAGAATACGGCATGATCCCGACGCATATTTTGCGATCTTCTCACGCACAGCATTTGCGATACCGTCAGTCATCGGTCTGATGCTTCCGTCTGACGAAATATAGCTCCGACAGTACGGCAGGATATATTCGGGAGCGCCTCTGATGTAAAGCCTGCTTTTGTACACAGCGGCAGAAAATTTCCGCGATGAGTCGAATGGGATCAGCTCGCGTTTGTCGGATTCCGACAGATTTCCGCTGACTTTGACAAATGAGTTGATCGCTTTTTCTGTCGCATTGTACACGGATGAACAGGCAAGTGAACCGTTATTCAGACTTTCGGCGATATGCGCAGGACAGCTTTTGATTGAACTGAATTCGCCGTCCGCCGCAGAAAATCCCGATACCGTGAGATGACCTGTCGTCAGAGTCCCCGTTTTGTCGGTGAAAAGATAATCAATACTGCCCGCGGTTTCGATACCGACCAGACGCCGCACGAGAACTCCCGATTTCAGCATTTTCTTCATGTTTGAGGACAGAACGACCGTTATCATCATCGGCAGACCCTCGGGAACCGCTACGACAACTATTGAAATCGCAAGCGTGAACGCCTGTACAAGCTCTGCAAACACGAATTTAATGTCACTCAGCCGTGAGAGCGCGATTGACGGATTGCACCCTGAATCGAACCAGAAAGCATCAGCGAGATGAACCAAAGCTACGATTGCTGCCGAGGCATATCCGATCTTCGATATTGTTTTCGCGAGAGCAGAGAGGCGGTTTTTCAGCGGACTGACGGATTCCTCGCCCGATAATTCCGATGCGATCGAGCCGTACATTGTTCCGTCACCGACCGCTGTTGCAAGCATGACCGCATTTCCGTCCGTGACATGACTTCCTTTGAAAACAGAGGACGATCCGCCTGTCTGATGCTCGACTTTGCCGTGTTTTTTCAGCTCGGCAAGCTGGGCTGGATCGTGGGATTTTGTTACACCGCGGCTTTCTCCTGTAAGCGGTGACTCGTCGCAGATGATTTTTCCGCGCAGAATGATCCCGTCAGCAGGTACTGTGTCACCGGGGGAAATGTAAACGATGTCGTATTTCACAATATCCGATACACTGCACGTGATGTCCTCGCCGTTTCTCAAGACACGAACCGAGCTGTCGTCGAGCTTTGAGTAGAGCTTGTCAAAAGCGGAGCCGGATGAGTATTCCGAAATTGTTGTGACGAGTGCGGAAATCAGTACAGTAACCGCGATGCCGATTGATTCTGCCCAGTTGGTGTGAGAGAAAGAGAATGCGGTGTTGACAAGAAGCGCGAATATCAGAATTTTGATGATCGGGTCGTTGAGGTTTCCGAAGAACTGAGCAATAAATCCCGCACGTTTTTTCGGAGTGAGAATGTTTGCGCCGTAAAGATCCCGTGACAGGCAGATACTGTCCTCGTCCAGACCGTATGACAGAGGCGGAATTTTCAGCTTGTCGGGTGATGCGGCGTTTTTTTCTCTGCGGCAGATTTTTAATGTATCATTCATTGTTTTTCTCCCGTGACATAATGACTGCTAAATTATATTCGGGAGTGCGGTGGTTTAGGATTGATAAATAAAAAAATCGGCTGCCGTATTGCGGACAAAATCCATAGTACAGCAGCCGATTCTCATTTTATTCAAAACAGATCCCAGCAGACTTCTTTGACTTCGGAAAAATCAGTACGCCTCTGTTCAAGCAGCCAGTCGATCAGCTTCGTGTGCCTGTATGCGTAGTCGATTCCGTCGTTGTGCCCCATGCCTTCAAGACGGATCAGCTCAGCGTTTTCGGACATCGTCGAAAGCACATCGACCATCATCTCGGAGTAAGCGATCGGCACAGCATCATCGGCGTCACCGTGAACTGCAAGGACGGGAGTTTTCGCGAGTTTGCACACACGCCACGACATTCCGCCGCCTGCTACCGGTGCGATTCCTGCGAAATAATCGGGGTATGTGATACCTGTCATCCATGATCCGAATCCGCCCATACTTGAACCGGTCAGCGTAATACGATCACGCTTGATGCCGTATTTGAGTGCAGCCGCGTCGATCATCATTTTCAGCTCGCGAACAACATTGTCCCATACCGCCCATGCAGGACACTGCGGAACGAGAATGACAGCGGGTATTTCTTTTCCTTCGCGAATCAGTTTCGGGATACCGTGGCGGTAGAGATGTTCGTGGGTTGTTCCTCTCTCACCCGCGCCGTGGAGATATACTATCATCGGAAGATCGCCGGACACATTTACAGGATCGGTATCAGGCGTGAAAACAAGCGCATTCATTGCAGCAGGAGACTCGGATGCGAAAATTACCTTTGTGTTCATAAATACCTCATATAGAAACAAACGAGCCTGAGAAAATCAGACCCGTTTGAATGTTTGTGATTTATGTACTCAGCAAGCGCCGTGTGCGAGCATTGCGTTTACAACCTTTGTGAAGCCTGCGATGTTAGCACCGGATACGAGGTCGTCGCCGAGATCGTATTCGTGAGCAGCCTTGATGGAGTTCGCGAAGATGTTCTTCATGATACCCTTGAGCTTTTCGTCAACTTCTTCAGCAGTCCAGGAGTAACGCATGGAGTTCTGAGACATTTCGAGACCGGAAACGGAAACGCCGCCTGCGTTAACTGCCTTGGAAGGAGCAACGATTACGCCGTTTGCCTTGAGGTAAGCAACAGCCTCGTTTGTTGTGGGCATATTGGATACCTCAACGTAGTACTTAACGCCGTTAGCAACGATCTTTTCAGCTTCAGCCATGCCGACTTCGTTCTGAGTAGCGCAGGGCATAACGATGTCAACCTTAACACCCCACGGCTTTTCGCCCGGGAAGAACTGTGCGCCGAACTTGTCAGCGTAGTCCTGAGCCTTGTTGCGGCAGGAAG
>CAZPPN010000091.1:0-6542 GCA_964588425.1 uncultured Ruminococcus sp.
AACGGATCATGTCGCCTCTCTGATGGATTGCCGAGAGTCCGACAAAGCCGCCTCTTGCATTCGGATCGAGATGAGGTGTTCTCTCACCCATGAGGTAGGGCATATAGAGAAGTCTGTTCGCGCCGATCGGAGACGATTCCGCTTCTTTATCCATGATGATGTACGGGTCGATTCCCTGCTTGTCGGCTTCTTCGGTTTCGGATGTGCAGACGGTATCTCTGAGCCATCTGAGTGAGAGGCCTGCCGCCTGTGTTACGCCCATAACGTGCCATGCTCCGGGAACAGCACAGCAGAATGTGTGTACTCTTCCCTTGGGGTCGATCACGATATCATCCGTATGAGCGAATACGACACCGCTTGTTCCGATTGTTGTGAATGCTCGTCCGTCTGATACGACACCTTCACCGACAGCGGCAGCGGCATTGTCACCGGCACCTCCGACTACGATTGTACCCTCTCTGAGACCTGTGAGCTCTGCGGCTTTCGCTGTGATTCTGCCTGTGATCTCGGGTGACTCGTACACTTTTCCGAGAAATGATTTGTCAATGCCGAGTTTTTCGAGCACTTCGTCAGACCAGTCTCTCTTCGGAACATCGAGAAGCTGCATACCGCTCGCGTCAGACACTTCAGTTGCGTACTCGCCTGTCAGCATGAATCGGATATAGTCTTTCGGAAGAAGAATATGCGCGCATTTTTCGTAGATCTCGGGTTCGTTTTTCTTTACCCACATGATCTTTGACGCAGTGAAACCTGTGAGGGCGGGATTTGCCGTGATCTCGATCAGTCTTTCTCGTCCGACAAGATTCTCGATATCCTCGCACTCAGCGCCTGTTCTCTGGTCGCACCATATGATCGATGGACGGAGAACTTCGTTGTTCTCATCAAGCATTACAAGACCGTGCATCTGACCTGACAGACCGACACCGACGATATCATCCGCGCTCACTCCGCACTTTCTGATAACCTCAGCGGATGTCGCTGCAGATGCTCTCCACCAGTCAGCCGGATCCTGCTCAGCCCAACCGTTTTTCGGCTGATACAGCGGATACTCGATGGTATGAGACGCGATCTTCTTGCCATTCTGATCGAACAATACTGTTTTTGTACCGGATGTACCGATATCTATACCAAGCGTATATTTCATTTTATCACCACTTTAATGCATTCACTGCCGAGAAGCTCACAGCTCAGCTCGTCAGGCTGGTGTCCACCGATATAAAGCTCGAGCTTGCCGTCGGGTTCTACGCGTGTACCGTCCTCAAGAACAGCCTTGAGCCAGTACTTGTTCACCTTGATTGATGTCTCAGCCTTCTCGCCTGCACCGAGTTCAACTGCCTTGAGTCCGCAGAGCTGGAAGAGCGGTGTGGGTGTACGGGAGTCGGTATAGGACGCGTAGATCTGAACCTTTTCAACGCCGTTCATTTTGCCTGAATTTTCAAGTGTGAACGCGATTTCGTATTCGTCGTCTGTTTCGGATGCGATTCTGACGTTGTCATACGAGAATGTTGTAAAGGAGAGACCGTATCCGAACGGATAGAGCGGTTTTCCTGTGAAGTAGCGGTATGTACGGTTTGTCATTGAGTAATCCGTGAAATCTGGAAGAACCTGATCGCCGTAGTAGAATGTAAGAGGAAGTCTGCCACTCGGAGAGAATTTACCTGCGATGAGATTAGCCGCAGCAAGACCGCCGACAGCTCCCGGATACCATCCGTGGATGACAGCTCTTGCCTTCTTTGTGAGCTTTTCACCGATGTCAATCGCGCTTCCTGCAAGTACGACAACGATCACGTTTTTACATTCGCTGCATACGAGTTCCGCAAGCTGAAGCTGTGTGTCGGGGAGATAGAGCAAATTGCGGTCGCCGTTGTTGAAGAGCTCGTTGTGCATTCCGTTTTCTTCACCCTCAACATGGCAGTCGAGACCGAGGCAAAGAACCGTTACGTCTGCATTTCTCGCAAAAGCCGCACATTCGCTGATTGCGTTTGTGAAATCACGATCCATTTCATAGCTGAAGATGTGTGATCCTGCAGCAACGCGGACGTCGGAATTGGAGAACACTCTGCGCATACCGTCTGCGATCGTGATGTTTTCGCTGGATCTGCCGTTGTAGTTACCTTCAAGCGCAACGCGGGACATTGCATTCGGGCCGATAACGGCTATCTTTGTGTCAGCCGCAGGATCGAGCGGAAGGATTCCGTCGTTCTTGAGAAGAACCATACATTCCTCAGCAGCCTTGAGATTGAGTTCGCGGTGTTCCCTGCACTCGAGCTTGTCGAAAGGAACATCGGAATACGGACGCACTTCCTCAAATTCGCCGAGGAGGTAACGGATTGTATAAAGTCTTACAGCCGCTTCGGTAAGATCGTCTTCTGTGATAAGGTCTTCTTCGTATGCATCGATCAAAGCTCTGTACGCTTCTCCGCAGTTGAGGTGACAGCCGTTCTTGAGTGAAACAGCAGCGGCTTCCGCCATTGTGTCTGTATAGTGATGTGTCTCACAGATATTTGCGATAGCTCCGCAGTCGGAAACGAAATATCCGTTGAAGTTCCACTTGCCGTAGAGGATTTCTCCCATAAGAGTGGGGGATGCGCATGAGGGTTCGCCATTTACTCTGTTATACGCGCCCATGACACCTGTTACGCCGGATTTTACTGTCCACTCAAATGCGGGGAGATATGTTTCCCACAGATCGTGTTCATTTACGACAGCGTTGAATGTGTGGCGCAGATCTTCCGGACCGGAGTGTACTGCAAGATGCTTCGCGCAGGCAGCGGCTTTGAGGAATTCACCGTCGCCCTGGATGCCTCTGATATATTTCATACCCATCAAAGCTGAGAGGAACGGGTCTTCACCGAATGTTTCTTGACCGCGCCCCCATCTGGGATCACGGAAAATATTGATGTTCGGCGCCCAGTATGTAAGTCCTTTGTAGATACCGAAGTCTTTCTGTTCAACGCTTACATTGTATTTTGCACGCGCTTCGGTAGATACAGCCTCGCCGACTTCACCGATCAGATCCGGATCAAAAGTGGATGCGAGTGCGATTGCATGGGGGAACACAGTCGCCATACCGGATCTTGCTACACCGTGAGACGCTTCATTCCACCAGTTATACGCGTTAATGCCGAGTCTTTCGATTGCGGGAGAGTTATTGAGAAGCTGAGAAATCTTCTCCTCTACCGTCATCTGTTCAACAAGTGCCCGAGCACGAGCTTCAGCCTGTTCTCTTGTCATGATTTTTCCTTTTATCCTTTCCGCATCACAAATCAGAACATGATGCTGTTGAGAAGATTTTCGAGATATTCCTGTCTGCCGCTTGTATTTGTCTTTACATCGCCCATAGCGAGAGCATACGCTTCAAGTTCTTCGATCGTTGCTGTGCCGTCCGCGATCTTTTTGCCGATACCGTTTTTGTAGCTGGAGTAGCGTGACTTTACGAAATCGTCAAGACGTCCGTCTTCCTGAATCTTGACAGCGAGTCTGAGACCGAGAGCGAACGAATCCATACCTGCGATGTGGGAGTATGCGATATCATCCCATGTGCAGGAGCCGCGTCTTGCCTTGGAGTCGAAGTTGAGACCGCCGTTTGTAAAGCCGCCCGCACGGAGAACTTCAAGCATACAAAGCGCTGTTTCGTACACATTTGTCGGGAACTGGTCTGTATCCCATCCGAGGAGCATATCGCCCTGGTTTGCGTCGATTGAACCGAATGCGCCGTTGATACGTGCTGTCGCGAGTTCATGCTGGAATGTATGTCCTGCGAGAGTTGCGTGGTTTGCTTCGATATTGAGCTTGAAATCCTTGTCAAGGCCGTACTTAGCGAGGAATCCGCATACGGTAGCGGCATCGAAATCGTACTGGTGCTTTGTGGGTTCCTTCGGCTTGGGTTCGATGTAATAGTCGCCCTTGAATCCAATGGAGCGTCCGTACTGTGATGTGAGCTTGAGAAGGAAGCCGAGGTTATCGAGTTCACGCTTCATATCTGTGTTGAGGAGTGTTTCGTAACCTTCACGTCCGCCCCAGTAAACATAACCGTTACCGCCGAGTTTTACCGTGAGCTCAATTGCCTTCTTGATCTGAGCAGCGGCATATGCGAACACATCAGCGTTGGGAGCTGTACCTGCGCCGTGCATATATCTGGGATTGTTGAAGCAGTTTGCAGTACCCCAGAGCAGTTTCTTGTTGTTTTCCTGCATGAGATCGCGGATAAGGTCTGTGATAACGTCAAGTCTCGCGTTGCTCTCTTCAAGGCAGTCACCCTCTGGAGCGATATCACGGTCATGGAAGCAGAAGTAGTCGATCGAGAGCTTGTTCATAAACTCGAATGCGGCGTGTGCCTTGTTCTTTGCGGATTCCATGGGATCGGACGATTCGTAGGTCTTTGCGAGTGTGCCCACACCGAACATATCTGAGCCTTCAGCGCACATTGTATGCCAGTACGCCATAGCAAATTTAAGGTGGTCACGCATCTTCTTTCCTGCGATCTCTTCGTCGGGATTGTAGTAGCGGAATGCCATAGGATTTGATGAGCCTTTTCCCTCGTACTTGACGTAAGGGATTGATGAGAAGAATTCTTTCATTGGGTATGTGCCTCCGTTTATATGAAAAATATTATTGTAATTATATCCGAAGAAAAAATTTCAGATCACTGTCTGTATATGTATTTTTTGCTGTTTTCGGATGACTGAAAATTTATTTTTCTCCACACCTATATTGTACACCATATCTCTTGAAATTTCACGCCAAAAGTAGTATAATTTATGGACAAAATTTGACTTTTGGGAGGTTTTTGATGTTTTACGAGTTCAAACATCCAATGACATCCGATTATTTCAAGGTTGAAACCAACTCAGACTTCTCATATCCGTCTCATCTGCACCATTGTTTTGAAATTGTTGCCGTGACTGAAGGAGAGATGTCGGTATCGGTAAACAACCGGGAATATTTACTGTCACAGGGAGACGCGCTCTTTATTTTCCCGAATCAGATCCACTCAATGAGCACCCCGTCGCACAGCAGTCATATTCTCTGTCTGTTCGCTCAGAATCTTGTCACCTCATATGCGAGGACGGTACTCCCGAATGTTCCTGTCAACGGACTTTTCCGACCGGAGTTTTTCTATCTTGAAAAAATGCAGGAGCTGATGATGCCGATGACCGATATTCTTGAAATCAAAGGCCTTCTCTACTCTCTCTGCGGACTGTTTCACAAAAAAGCTGAATACACCCGTGAAAACTACGGTTCAAACGAGCTTCTCTTCAATATATTCAAGTTCATCGAACAGGAATACAACAAGGACTGCTCTCTGAACGAACTCGCCAGATTCACCGGATACAACTACTCTTACCTTTCGCGTTATTTCAAGCAGATTGTGGGAATATCATTCAATGATTATGTAAATCAGTACCGTGTCAGCAGCGCCTGTTATCTCCTCGCAAACAGCCAAATGTCGATCCTCGAGGTCTCAACGGAATGCGGTTTCAACTCACTGAGAAGTCTGAACCGCAATTTCAGAGAACAGCTCGATACTACACCTGCCGAATACCGCCGCGAAAAGCTCGATCTCAAGGAGAAGATGAATCTCATGAAATAAAACCATGATGATTTTTCAGCAATGCGGCTCCGCAGATTCCGTTTATATTAAACAACAAAGATCCCGGTCAAGTTCTTTCTTAAAACCTGATCGGGATCTTGAATTCACAAAATTTTACTGTCGAGAAGACTGCGGTGTGCATGTTTGTTACCTGCTGTTATGGAACACGGTGAATCAAGTGTGATAGGCGATCCGTCAATCTGCGTGATAACACCGTCGGCTTCCCCGATTATCAAAGATGCCGCTGCGTAATCCCATGGAGACAGACGGTATTCAAAGAACACATCCAGCGCACCCGATGCTACATTGCACAGGTCGAGTGCTGCTGAACCTGATCTTCTCACATCGCGGCAGATTCCAAACAGAGTATAAACTGCATCGAAAGTCTTTTTGCCAAGCTCATCCCTGTAATACGGAGATGTTCCGAATCCGAGAAGGCTGTCATCGAGTGTTCTGTCAGACACATGCATTGCGTGTTCTTCGCCGCTGTACGTATCTCTGACAAACGCACCCTTTCCCTTTTCGGCATGATACAATCTTCCGGCATAAGGATCAAGGACAGCTCCGTAAACCATCTCACCCTTATCGCAGATACCGACCGAAATCGCGCTGTATCTGTAATTGTGGATGAAATTTGTCGTACCGTCGATCGGGTCCATTATAATGGAAAGGCGGGTACTGAGCAGTTCGGTATGATTGTCGTCGGATTCCTCACCGATCACGACAGCATCCGGTATAACGGAAAGCAAGTTTTCAGCAAGAAACTCTTCGACGGCAACATCGAACCGTGTAACAAAATTCGCGCTTCCCTCTTTCGAGATTACAGTAGAGTCGATATCATGTGCGGACATCATGATTTTCGCCGCCCGACACATAATATCAGGTATAAAATCGTACATTAATGTATAAATCTCCGAAAATCAGTTTTTCTTGAGGGAGTCACGGATTT
>CAZPPN010000091.1:6552-7472 GCA_964588425.1 uncultured Ruminococcus sp.
TTCAGAGGGTTCTGCGGGCTTCGGAGGTTCTGCAGCCTTTGCAGCCTCTTCTTCTTTCTGCTTCTTCTTCATTGCATCGCTTACCTTATTGATAACGCGCACGATGCAGAATACTGAGAATGCAACGAGGAGGAAGTTGATGATAGCCTGGATGAAAGAACCGTAGAGAATAGCAACTTCAGCAGTTTCTTCAGTAGCCTCTGTAAGAACGACCTTGAAATCCGAGAGATTGATATCACCGAACAGCTTGCCGATGAGGGGGTTGATAATGCCGTTTACGAGCTGATTAACGATAGCTGTAAAAGCCGAACCTACAACAACACCGACTGCCATATCGACCACGTTGCCGCGAGCAATAAACTTCTTGAACTCTTCAAGGAAGGTGCTTTTTTTCTTGTCTGCCATAATTATAACTCCTTTATAAAAATAATTTAGGATCAATTGTTTTCGGGCGAATCATTCTCATCGCCGGACGGTACCGTGATCTTTGAAACGTCGATCTTTCCATGGATACGCTCGTGATACGCGATATTTGTTCTGATAAGATGGAGGAGATGGTTATTGACATCGCGCTTATCAAAATCAGCGACAGCGAGCATTTTTTTATACATATCCTCATCAATACGAACGGAAAAGGTGATTTTATTTTTCTGAGCCATATTTTGCCTCCTGAAAATTCTTCATAATATTATAACATAACAAATGTAATAAATCAACTTATTGCGAACAAAAAATCTTATCGGATGGATTTCTATTGACAAAAGGGGGGAAAATGTGTATAATATTACGTATCGGGGGGACGCAGTTGGGAGCGCGGGTGGTTTGGGAGCGTGTCGGGCACGAAATGCCGTGATTTTGCGAAAGCCCCGAAAAGCCTGTATTTATGCGGACTTTCGGGGTTTTAAGGAAACTCAAAAATG
>CAZPPN010000092.1:0-7431 GCA_964588425.1 uncultured Ruminococcus sp.
CCGGGGGGGCCTACGAGAAGCACACCGTGAGGTATCTTCGCACCGAGCTTGGTGAAGTATTCGGGATTTCTGAGGAATTCGACGATTTCTTCAAGCTCTGCTTTTTCTTCGTCAGCACCTGCAACATCCTTGAAATATACCTTGGCTTTGTCCGCTGTCACGAGTTTGGCTTTCGCACGGCCGACAGAGTTGATCTTGGAACCCTTGCCTCCGCCTGCCTGATTCATGACGAACATCCACATCGCGATCATGAGAACGATAACGATGAGATAAGGAATGAGGGATACCCACCACGGAACATTGTACGGCGGCGGATAGTCGTAGTCGGTGATGATGCCATTTTCGTGCTGCTCTGCGATGAGATCTCCGAGATCATTTATGAACAGATCAAGGCTGCGGAGCTGGTACGTGAGGAAAGACTCGCCTTCCGTTCCGTCCTGCAGCGTAACTCTGACCGCCATTGTCAGATTATTTTCCTCGTCGACTTCAAACTGTTTTACTTTTTCTGTTTTGAAAAGCTCCACGACATCGCTGTAAACAAGAGTTTCCTTGGGGATCGAGTTCCAGAGAGATGCGGTGGAGATCAGGATAATGCCGATGAGAACGATGTAAAAAATTGCTACTTTTAAGCCGTTCTTCATTATCTCCTCCTTGGATGATAGGGAATAAAATTATTTTGTGTAGACTTCAGGCTTGAGAATGCCGATGTAAGGAAGTGCGCGGTACTGCTCGTCATAGTCAAGACCGTATCCGACAACGAATTCGTCGGGGATCTCTGTGCCGCAGTAATCGGGCTCGAATTCAACCTCACGTCTTGACGGCTTATCAAGAAGAGTACAGGTCTTTACGGACTTCGCGCCTGCCACCTTGAGATATTCAACGAGGTAGGAGAGGGTGCGTCCGCTGTCGATGATATCTTCGACAATGATAATATCGCAGTCGGAGAGATCGTTTCTGTGCAGGTCGAGAAGAATATTGATCTTACCCGATGTTGTTGTGCCGCCCTTGTAAGACGAAACTTTCATAAAATCGATCTCAACGGGGATGGATACTTTTTTCATCAGATCTCCCATGAAAACAACGCTTCCCTTGAGAATGCAGAGAAGGAGCAGGTGACGGGAGTCTTTGTAGTCGCGGCTGATATCCTCAGCTATTTTTTCGGTAAGTCTGTCGATCTCCTCTGGAGAGACGAGGATTTCCTTGATGTCGTGATCCAGGATTGATGAATGTGCCATGTTGACCTCCATATGATGCTGAAACTTTTATCCGATGCGCTCGGCTGTGATAACGAGAATGTTTCCGTCCGGTTTGCGCAGAGCGGAAAGTCCGTCGCGCGGCGGGAATGACGGGATCCACACAACTCCGTCGTCATCGGAGATGATCGGGATGTGCGATTTTTCGTATGATGTGAGCTTTTTGTCTCCGAGCAGTTTTTTGACCTTGCGGTTCATTCCGCCGAAGAGGTAAAGCTCTCCGCCCTCGCGTTTTTTGATTTTCAATGTACCATTTATTTTATCAAAACAAAGAACAGCTTGTGTTGATAATTTGTAAATATTTTCATCTATATTATTTTCGATGCTGTCGGGAGTGTGATTTTTGTGAGGATAATGTGAAAAAACGACTCTGTACAGCCCGTTTTCGTAAACGTCACCGTCATCGGGGTAGGTGAATTCCGTAATTTCTTCCGCATCAAATCCGCTGTCCGGCTGATCGAACGATACTGTGTGACGGTCTGCGCGGAATTTTATGCTGCCCGGGAGCGAGAGGGAAAATTCGCCTTCGGTCTCCGTGAGGCAGGAGAGAATTTTTGCGATGTGAACCTCTTCGAGCGATGAGCTGCCCGATGCCGCCGCGGAATAAAGATGCCTGAGCAGTCGGGATGCCGGTGACGGATGCATATTTTCGAGCACCCTGCGGCTTACCGATGTATCTCCGGGAGTAAAATATTTCCTGCACTCGGATTCAATGAAATCGTCATCTGCACGGAGAAGTGAAGTGAGCCGTGATGCGGATTTCTCGGGGGACGGGCATATTCTGCGAAGTTCGGGAACAATGTTGAGTCTGATGTGATTGCGCGTGTAGTCGGTGTTTGCATTCGTGGAATCCGTGACGTACTCCACACCGTTGTCTCTGCACCACTGCCGTATATATTCCGAAGAATCGCGGATCAGGGGTCTGACGAATCTGCCGTCACGAACAGGTGGAATTCCGCCGAGTCCGTGTGTTCCCGCGCCTCTGAGCATATTGAAAATTACGGTCTCAAGATTGTCGTCGGCATTGTGTGCGGTTGCGATTGCGGCTCCGTTCGGGCTTCCGGTGAGGATTTCCGATATCTCGTCAAAAACGGAGTATCGGATTTTCCGCGCCGCTTCCTCAATGCCGAGTCCGTGCTCATTTGCGTAAGAGGGAACATCGGCGCGTCTGACAAACAGCTCAATTCCGAGTGAGTCACAAGTGCGTCGGCAGAACATTTCGTCGGAATCGGCTTCGTCTCCGCGTATCATGTGATTTACGTGTACTGCTGCGAGTCTGATCTGCTTTTTTCTGCACCACGGGATCATCAGACGCAGGAGACATGACGAATCCGCACCGCCGGAGAATCCGACAATGACACATCCGTGTTTTTCCATAGTTCTGCCGATAAGACCGTTTTCGAATTTTTCGGCAGTATATTCAAAAGATAAAGACTGCGGCATTATGTCACTCTCCGTTTATTTTCTGCGTTATTCGGGTCGGTCATACGTTGATGACGCAAAAACTTTTGTGAAAATCAGCGCGAATGCGAGATATGCGATGATTCCTGCAATAACGTGCTCCGCCATGAACGGTACGGCATGATACGCGCTGATTGCTGTCGGTATGTCTTCCGTCATGCTTGCGGTGAAGCAGAATATGTAAAAGCAGGTGAATGTCAGAAGCGTCAGCGTCAGTCTTGACAGGAGCACAAACTGCGCCGGTTTCTGTGTTCGGTATTTTTTATTCATTTTCAGCCTCTTTTTTGTTAGATATCCGTAATAAAATTATACATGATATTTCCGCTCAAATCAAGCGGTAATGTAAGGCAGGGGACGATCCTTAATATTATATCACATCACAGGCGTCATTTGCAATATGTGAAGAAATTTATGGAAAAAAACAGACCGCAAGGGAATGCAGTCTGTTAATTTCAATGTTTATCAGAGGATAATCTCCGATATTGCGTCGGATTTATTGATTTTTTGCATATGTTCTGCTATAATTTTTACAGAAGCTCCGATTCATCCGAAATGCTTCCTGCGAGCGCCGCTCCGATAACGGTTCCGAATGCGGAGTTTTTAGGGATGATGAAGTTCATGTCAAACATTTTGTTGAGCGTTTCGAAAACATAACCTGCCTGCTCGACTCCGGAAAGATTTCCCGTGAGGACCACATCGCGGATTCCGTAATTGCGAGCCGCGAAAATCGAGATCATGCCGATCGTCTCAAAAACCATATTGATGATACCGAGCGCAATGTCTGCGTTGGTCGCAAGATCGCTTAAGCTTCCGAAGTTGGAGGCTGTCATGATGTCGCCGAAGCCGGGCACGATGTCGTGCTTGGTGATATCCTTGATCTTGAGGTCTATCATGTCAAGCGAGCCTTCTTTTGCAAGCTCGGAGATGTGGTTGACATTGTCCATGTTGAGCATCTTCTTTGAAAGGCCGACGAGTGTGCCTCCGCCGACGCCGGTACCGCCGAGATATTTCGGTTCCTGTCCGCGCTGTGCGTATACAAGGGCAGTACCCGTGCCGCAGCTTGTGATGATCGCTTTATCGAGTCCTGAGAGATAAAGACCGCCGAGACCGATCGACTTGAATTCGGCTATTGTTTCGCACGGCAGACCGTAGATCGGCTTTGACATATATGACGCGCCCGCACCCGTGACCATGACTTTTGATATGTCGTCAAGGGAAAAACCGTTCACGTCGAGGAATTTGCCGAATGCTCCGTATATTGATGTGATCGGGTCGGTCGCACGCACGAACAGCGGCTCGATCAGCTTATGTTCTTCAAATGCTTTTGCGGATGTGAGATCAAATCCCACGATTTTTGTTGTGCTTCCGCCGATGTCTATACCGATGATTATGTTTTTTGACATAAGATTACCTCTAAAAATTACTGCTGACAATATTATCAGTATATCACGTCATCAGCGAAAAATCAAGACATCTTTCGCATCCATCCGAATAAATATCAGAATAATGTAAATTATTATACAAATACATACAAACGAAAGGAATATGAAAACCATGCTGACTGAAAAAAACACGGCAGAAACCAAAGCGCTTCTTGATTCGAAGAAACTGTACATCTTCGATATGGACGGTACGATTTATCTCGGAGGCAATCCGTTCGATTTTGCTGTCCGCTATATCAACAAGCTCAGAGAATCGGGCAGACGTGTGCTCTTCTTCACGAACAACGCATCCCACGATCCGAAGTTCTATATCGAAAAGCTGACCAGACTCGGGTTCGCTCCATCCGCTGAGGAAATCTGCACATCCGGCAACGTGACGGCGGCATTCCTCACCGGAAAAAGAGCAGGGAAGAAAGTATATCTTCTCGGTACACCGGAGCTTTACCGCCAGTTCAAGGAATACGGCATCGACATGGTGTGCGATGAAAACGGAAAGCCCGACGGACGGGACGCCGATATAGTTGTCACCAGCTTTGACACAACTCTCGATTACGCAAAACTGACCATCGCCTGCGATTTCATCAGATACGGCGCGGAATATCTCTGCACGCATCCCGACTACAACTGTCCCACCGAGACCGGATTTATCCCCGACAGCGGTGCTATTGCGGCGTGCGTAACTGCGTCGACAGGCGTTCTCCCGACATATTTCGGCAAGCCGTATCCGGAGACCGCCGAGATGATCTGCGAGATCACGGGGGAGAAGAAGGAAGATATGCTCATCTACGGCGACAGACTTTACACCGATATCGCAACGGGAAAAAGACACGGTATCACAGCGTGCCTCGTTCTCACGGGTGAGACAAAGATCGCCGATGTTGACGCCGCGTCCGATGAAGAAAAACCCGACATCATGCTCGACTCCCTTGCATCCGCAGAAGAGCTGATGTTCGGATGAGTATGCGGCTCTGAGACGGATATTATTGTTATCCGATAATTTCTTCAATCAAGTAATCCGCGAATATCTCAGCACCCAGCGCAGCTTCGTCAAAATCAGATGCGCATGATCCCACTTCGAGAAGGAAAGACCCGTCGCTGTACTGTTCGTTGAAGGATGCGCTGCGCAGATTTATATTTCGCATCAGGGTGGGGTGATCACTTGAAATATCCGCCTGAATACGCGCCGCAAGTGAGAGATTGTTCTCCCATGTGCTGTGTCCCGAGCCGCCGTAGTCAGTTCCGATGACGAACATGAGCTGAGCTGCCTTTACTCCTTCGATCGACGCTGTGGGAGCGTAGTATTCTCCCTCTGACGTCTCGATAGAATCGCGGTGGATGTCGATTATGTAGGAAACTGACGGATATTGTGCGATGACACGTTTGATCTCAAGCGAGGCGTTGTAATAAGCCATCGTAAAGTCGTCTGCATCGAAAAGCGTCTCGCAGTGGATGGTGTTTATCCCGGCGTCAGTCAGCTTTTCTTCAATAATGTCACCGATCGCCACTACATTGCGCGCTGTGTCTTCCGTTCGGTATCCGCTGTCCGCGCTGTCGCTGTATCCTTCGGTTGCGTGAGTGTGCAGCAGAAGCACAAGGGGAGCGTCCGGACCGTATTCGGCGTAAAGTTCGTCTGCTGTCGGGATGATCCTCGGCTCAAGCAGAAGCGCGTTCATGTCGGGCGTGTACGGAGTCTCGTTCTTCAGCGTGAGATCTATCTCCCTGATTTCTTCCGTTATGATTTCTGCCGTATCCGCTCCGAGCGTTTCAACAGCGGCATCGCTTTCGTATGTCTCTCCGTTATCGCTGACAGGGGGAACGTTCACAATCTCAGCTCTGCCGAAAACTGTGGCAAGAAGCGCGCCCGTGATTTTTGATAAAAGCTCGTCCCGATCGACGCTCTTTACCAAACCGAATAATCCCGTGCCTGCCGTGAGGAGAAAAACGGCGCATGACAGAGTAATCACAGAGCGGAACAGCCATACGGCAATTTTTCGCGGCGCTGTGATTTCCGATATGCGGATCTCACTTTCCGCTGAGCTGTCGGAGCTGTCTTCTTTGTCTTGTTCCGCATTGCTCTCCGACGTGATTTCTTCCGATGCGCCTGAGGCGGACGGCATTACGGCTTCAACCTGATCTGATGAATCGGAGTCTGACTTGTCCGAAACCGTGACAGCATCATCCGGGTACGGTATTAAAGTCCTGTTCTCGCTCATTTCGACCTCCTGTTATCATTCTTTTGTTATTGACAGTCCTTTCTCTTTACACTATCATATGATGACAGCGAGATTCTATATTCCATTTCGGCTGATATTTCCGAGAAATGCGCGGTTCAGTCCTGCGGCAATAACTGACGAAAAATCTTCTATCACACGGTCGCAGTCGGCTGAGGATACGAGAAGCGGCTTGTCCGAAGATATCTCTCCGTTCAGCAGAACATCGTCTCTGATGACGGTCGGTACACCCAGCGATATCACGGGGCAGGGCATTGTTGCAGGGCTGATCTCACCTGATGTGCGGCTGAATGCCGATCCCGGAGTGATTCCCATGTCGGTGATCTGTATCACACAGCACAGTCTTTCACGGAATCTCGCGCAGAGTGAATCGGCAGTAACTATCAGATCCGCATGAACCAGCTCGGCGCATGAGCGTATCATTTCAGCCGAATCAATGCCTGTCGACGCAGGAACTCCGCATCTGACCGCGAATACCCGTGGCAGGATTCCGTTCTCGCCTGTGGTGTGTATTTTTCGGAAGACTGCCGTGCCGAGTGAGTCTGCGGTGAGCATATCATTCCCGAGTCCGCAGAAAATGATCCTGCAGTCCCGGCAGATGCCCAGCTTCTTCATGTACATTGAAACAATGCGGAAAACAGCGTCGGATGTGCGTTTTTTCTCTTCATACGGCATGGCGGAGCAGTTTCCCGTGATTACCGTGTGGCATGATGAAATACCGATGCACGACTCGATGACGCGCATTCCCGAGATGCGGATTTCGGTGTGAGCGGACGGGCTTTCTGCCATTGATGCGCCGCATCCGTCGTATTCGATTATGAGATCACTCGAACGAAACATAATGGAAAGATGCTCCTGTATTACGAATTTTAATGATTGTCGCGGGGGTATATAGTATTCTTGCCTGTCACCGGGCGGTTTAGTTGAAAAACAGCAACATTTCGGTGTAAAAAATGCACAAAAATCAACGGTCGAATTGTGCAATGAGATGAATCTTGCATATTTGATAAAAGTAGATGTTGATTATCTCGGCAAAAAGTGTTA
>CAZPPN010000093.1:0-5577 GCA_964588425.1 uncultured Ruminococcus sp.
TTTCGCGAATAATTATGCCAAAAGCTATTGATTTTTACCGCATAGTGTGGTATTATATTTAAGATAATTCTATCACTCGATATAGAAAAATCCTATAACAGACTATAACAACCCCAAAGTGAGGCAATCATGAAATATATAGCAATTATCGGCTTCGGTGTCGTCGGCGGCGGTATCACATCCATTATTGAAACAAATGCGGAAAGCATCAGAAAAACTGTCGGTGATGACGTTGAGGTAAAATATATCCTCGATCTGCGCGAATTCCCCGATTCTCCCTACGCAGACCGCGTTGTTCACGAGATCACGCCGATCCTTGAAGATAAAGATGTCTCTCTCGTCTGCGAAACAATGGGCGGATCCCATCCTGCGTACGAATATTCCGTGCAGTGCATGAACGCGGGCAAGAGTGTTGTTACATCCAACAAGGAAGTCGTTGCGAATTTCGGTGACAAGCTCCTCGAGTGTGCGGCTGAAAACGGCGTAAACTACCTCTTTGAAGCGAGTGTCGGCGGCGGTATCCCCGTAATCCGTCCGTTTACCACATCCCTCGCAGGTGAGAAGATCGTGCGTATCAGCGGTATCGTCAACGGTACGACTAACTACATCCTAACAAAAATGAAGGATGAGGGCAGAGAATTCGGCGATGTTCTTGCGGAAGCTCAGCAGCTCGGTTTCGCTGAAAGAGATCCATCTGCCGACATCGACGGTATTGACGCTCAGCGCAAGATCATCATCCTCAACGCTCTCGCAACGGGTGTTCTCCTCAGCGCCGATGAAGTTCACGCTGAAACTCTCAGAAACGTGACTCCCGAGGACATCAGCGCAGCTGAAAAGTTCGGCGGCTCTCTCAAGCTCATTGCGGATACTGTAATTGGTGAGAATTCTTCTTCGACCTATGTATGCCCTATGTTTGTGCCGGCTTCATGTCCGCTTTCATTTATTTCCGATGTGTATAACGGTATTTCCGTAACAAGCGCGATCTCCGGCGATATAATGTATTACGGAAGAGGCGCGGGCAGACTTCCCACAGCAGGTGCGGTTACGGCTGACGTCGTTGCTGTTCTCTCCGGTGCGGCAAAGGCTGAATATGTTCCCGTAATCAAGAAAGCTGAGGCAGGTTACGCTAAGCCTTTTGACGAGATCAAGTTCACATATTACATCAGAGCAAACGGCACAAAGGCTGATATCACGGAAAAACTCGAGAGCCTGTGCGACAGCGTATCGGTGCTTGACGAGAATGACGGATGCGTTGAAGTGATTGCAGGTGAGATGACGAAAATCGAGCTTGATAAAGCGCTCTGCGGTTTTGATGTCGCGTCAGTTATCCGCGTGAGAACATAATTTACGGAGGCAATTTGTACGGTATTCATGCAATTTCAAAAGACGATGAAATCTCGATCGTTTATGTGAAAAATCCGCCGGATATTCCCGGTACTGCGTTCTATACTTTCTCGGCGCTTGCTCGGACGGATATCGATGTCGACCTGATACTCCAGACCGCATCTTCAAACCGCGGCGCTGATATTGTGTTCACAGTGCATCGTAATAAAGCTGAAGACGCAAAGCTGATACTCGAGAAAGAATTCGCCCTGTCCCCCGATACATCGATTGTGATGGAGTCGGATGTGACAAAAATCACCGTTTCCGGAGAAGGAATGCAGGGAAGACCGGGCGTCGCGGCGAAAGTGTTCCGATGCCTGTGGGATGCCGGCGTACGGATTGTCAACATCTCAACAAGCGAGATCAGGATTTGTATCCTTGTACCCGAATCCGACGCAAAAAACGCAATGCGCGCGCTTGTCGATACATTTGAGATTGAGCTGTGATCAGAATTTGTTAACAAATCAGCTTGACAAATGTCTTGGAATGGTGTATAATTATAATGTAATATTACAGCCGGGTGTTAAAGCTCGGCTGATTGACTTATTCGGGGACTTATTCAAATTTCGTATACACGAATCACAAATAATGTTCACCAAAGCTGTATAATTCAACAATTTGAGTATTGTATAATTAAGAATCAACGGAATGTTTGCTGTAAAAATAATATAGAAATTAAACAATACTGATGAAAAAACGACTACTCTTTATTCTGATGACGGCGGCAGCGGTGATAATGCTCTCAGCCGCAGTCTCAGCCGAGGACTATACCGCATCACCGTACCGCGAGGAGATCGCAGAGTACGATGAAGTCCTCACAAAAATTTACCAGGCGGCATTGCATGGAGAGGCGCGTATCAGTCTGACTGAATATAAGGTCAGAGACTACGAGCTTATGCGTATCTATTCCGACCTCATCGCCGCCGCACCCGAGCTTTTCTACCTCGACAGCAGGGTGATATATTATCATAATACAAAATATGTCACCGAAATTGAGCTGATCTATACCATGACCGAAGCAGAACGTGAAACGGCATCCGTGCAGTACGAAAAAGAGCTGGCGTATATTGTCTCAATGATCGACCCCGGAATGAGCGAGGCAGAGAAGGCGCTGTGGGTACACGATTACCTTATCTCTGTCAGCGAATATGACGAGGACGGCACTTATTATGACGCATATTCATTATTTACTCAGCGAAAAGGCGTATGCCAGGCGTATTCTCTCGCATATGCTGCTGTGATGCGCGAGCTTGGAATTAACTGCGTCATGATCTCAAGCAGCGAGATGAACCACGCATGGAATCTGGTCGAGATCGACGGAGAGTGGTACCATGTAGATCTCGTGTTTGATGACCCGACTCCCGACAGACTCGGACGGGTACTTCACGAGAATTTCCTGCTGAGCGATGACGCGATACAGCTTACGAAAGATCCGCATTACGCTTGGACAAGCATCATACAGTGCAAATCCGATACGTATACCGATGCCATATGGAACGGCGTAAAATCGCGTATGGTGCATGAAGACCGGCGTTGGTACTATATTGACGAAGAAGCAAAAACTCTTGTGTCGTCAAGAATCAACGGCGAATTGAGAAGTACCCTGTACACATTCAGCGAAAGATGGTATGTCGGTGACTACGGCGGTCAGTACTGGGTTGGTGTTTTCTCCGGATTATCTGAGTATCTCGGACATATATTTGTCAATACCCCGTATGAGGTTATAATATATACCCCGAAAACAGGCGTGCGTAATGTTTACCTTGAAGCCGAAGGGGAACAGAACATTTACGGAATTGAGGTTTATAAGGGAACACTCGAGTACCTGATGGCGGAATCCCCAAAAAGCCGTGAAGGTTCGGCAGTAAACGAATTTATTATCACGGATTTTGATGATACCGAATATGTCAGAATGTTTCCGTTCGACGATGTGATCAGACTCGACGGATATTATGCGGCAGTAAAGTATGTGTACAACATGGGGCTGTTTGCAGGTGTTTCCTCGACAAAATTCGCACCCGATGCAACTCTCACGCGCGCAATGTTCATTACGGTTCTCGGAAGACTGTGCAAAGTGAATACTGACGAATACAGCAGAGTCATATTCGATGATGTTGCGGAGGGTGAGTGGTATTCGCCGTATGTAGAGTGGGCGGCGGAATGCGGTATCGTAAACGGAGTCGGGGATAACAAATTCGATCCGTTCGGAGAGATCACGCATGAGCAGATGTATAAGATCATTGCAAAATGCGGACAGGAGCTGATCGGGGATAAATCCGAACCTGTGAAGTTGATGCTTTTCGCGGATCGTGACGAGGTGTCCGACTGGGCGGTTGACAGCGTTGCTTACTGCATCGAAAACGGACTGATCGACCAAGATACGGAGTATCTGCACCCGAAGGCTGATTCAACCAGAGCAGAAGCCGCGGTGATTATCGCAAAGTTTGCGGCGAAGTACGGCGGATATATTGAACAGGCGATTGTATGAATAACAAAATGGCGCTGTGCAGATTACATTTACGGATGTAATAATGTATAACGCCGTTTTTTATTCAGCTATTATAGAAAAAGTCTTGCAAAAATCTTAATAATAGTGTATAATGAATGTACTATGGTAAATATTGATAATTTCATCTTGTGATATTTGTTATTATTATGGCACTATTTATCATAGGAATATAAAACCAATACATGGATGATTGACATGAAAATCAGAAAGTCTCTCAGCATTATCCTGATTCTCTCGCTTCTGATGACATCTTTCGTATCATGTTCGGAAGGTACAGAAGAAACAGAATCCCAGAAGTCGGCGGATGTGTCTGCAGATTCCGACAAAACATCGACCGGTGAGGAAGAAGAAACAAAATTCCTGTATTCCGAGCAGGTAGAAGCCAATGACTACGAAGGCTGGGAACTTCGTATTCCCAACAAAGATGCAGGCGAACCCGGATATTCGTTCGACGCTCAGGAAGTCAACGGCGAAGTTCTCAACGATGCAATCTATAACAGAAACCGCAGAGTTGAAAATAAGTTCAATATCACAATCGTTGAAGAACTTGTGAGTGATGAAGTAACTCTTCTTGCGAAGAATGTTCAGGGTGGATTGAATGACTATGCAATTTACCACGTTCTTATGTGGAGCGTTCCCTCGATTCTTTCAAGAAATCTGATCCGTCCGGTATCTTCTCTGCCGTATGTTGATATTTCTCAGCCGTATTGGGATCCCGGTATGAAGGATATCATGTTCGGAGAAGATGTCAGCTATTACGGATACAGTGATATTGTGTTCAATCATTATGAATCAATGGCTACACTTTTCTATAACGGTCAGCTTCTTGACAATAATCATCTCGAGTCTCCGTATGATCTTTTTATCTCAGGTCAGTGGACAGTTGATAAAATGGCAGAATACTGCGAGATCGTATCTAACGATAAAAACGGTGATGGCTCAATGAGTATTGACGATGACATTTTCGGCTTTGCAGGACGCGATTTCAGCCAGCTCGCATGGCTCCACGGTTCGGGACTCCAGCTTGTCGTAAAGGATGAATCAACTGACGAATATGTATTCTCGATCACAAATGATAAGCTTCTGCGCTTATATGAATCTGCAAAAACGCTGATTGATACCAACAATGTGACTTACCTCAAGGACAGCGGAAAATCGAGCACAGCATTTAAGAACGGTCAGGTTCTTTTCCTTGCACATCAGCTTAATGTGTTCAGAGGTCTCAGAGATACAGAGGACGCATACGGAATTATCTGTTATCCGAGTGTTGACGGTGATATTGAAAGTACAAGAGTTTATGTAAATAACGCCGGTATGTTCGTAGTGCCGATTCTTTGCGTTGATGAAGATGCTGAACGTCTTGGCAATATTCTTGAAGGATGGGCTGCTGATTCATACGACTACCTCATGCCGGAATATTTCCAGTATGCAGTAGTAGGTAAAAGTGCGCACGATGCAAACTCCGCAGATATGCTTTACAGAATGAGAGCAATGAGATCGTTTGATATTGCATATGCGCTTGACGGAACAAACAGTATTCCAATCGGTACATATGTACGTGCAATGGCAAGCGGTAGTTTTGCTTCATTACAGCAGAAGTTTGAGTCTAAAGCTAACAAGGCAATCCGAACAGGTGTCGAAATTATGACATCTGATAATACAGACTGATTGGATTAATTCAATAC
>CAZPPN010000093.1:5587-7393 GCA_964588425.1 uncultured Ruminococcus sp.
CATTCGCTTGAAATCGCAGCGCGCGGAGGCGATGTATTCACGTTCGATGCGCTGAAGATCATCAGATAAAAAAACGGCAGTCACTCGTACTGATTTGAGTACGAACGGACTGCCGTTTTTCTATTTTACAGTTGTCCCGTGATTCCATTTTTCGGATGCGGCTGATGTGATTGCTGTGACTAAAATGACAGAGGCAATTACCGTAACGCAGGCGAAAATTGCTGACCATACCGATGCGGAGACAGAAATGACCAGATTGCCGCCGCTGAACAGGGAATCGAGCCCGAATGTTGTCTCTGAGCCGGTCATATTTCTGACGAGCATGGGGGATATTACGACTGCGGCTGATACGAGCATTGTCGGCAGACGTTTTTCGAGAAGTTCCGATACTCCGCAGCAGAGCAGTGAGAATGCCACAGCAGAGGAGAAACGAAAAACCATACTTAGAAATGCAAGCACGAGCAGCGGAACATCCGCATCGGCGGAAGCGAATATTCTGAGAGATGCCGCTGCGGCGAGCGGGTGTGGCAGTCCGTACAGTGCGGCAATTGATGCGACAGAGATCAGCTCGGAGATGGCAGTGAATACGGATACGCTCAACAACATCAGCTTCATTTTCCTGCCGAAGAGATCGAGTCTGCCGTATGGAGTAGCACGGATGATGCTGGCGGTCTGATACGCGGAGATTTTGCTGTCGTGCTCAATTGTGAAGATATACGATGCGAGCAGGATTATTGCGGCATAGAGAACATAATCGGACGAGCGCGTGAAGAATTTGTTCCAACCGGTCTCATAGACGAAGCTGACCTGATTTGTCTTTGATCTTTCGGCTATGTAGTGGAAATATTCGGTGAAGCGGTGGAAGATATCCTCGCGTAGTTCAAGCGTGCTGTATTCGGCGAGAATTTCATGGTATCGCTCGGGTGTGATGAGCCCGTCGGAGTAGTTCTGCTCAGCCGCTTCAAGCTTTCTGTGGCTTTTTGAGAAATTCGTGAGAGATGTCTCGAGCTGCTCGTATTTGTACGGAGTTATGTAACTGTCCTCAAGTGTCGCGCCCTCGTAATAGGTGATGTAGCTTTTATAGATCCTCTCCGTGAGCGTGACTGAGCTTTGGTAGGGGAAATTCAGAACGAGATTGACGCCGAGCAGGACGATAAGTATGGTTTTGATGCCGGATGCCGAGTAGATTTTGAATACTTCGTGTCGGCTTATGGAGATATGTCGGAATTTTTTATCCCTGCCGAGGCGTATGCGGTCACTGAAATATCGTTTGCCGGCGCGGATAATGCGGTCAGCGAGTGGGATTTTTTGTACCTTTTCCGCTATTACATACCACATCCGCAGACTGAGTACGGTTCGGCGCTTGGCGAAAATCAGCATATACAGCGGCAGAAGTATGGCGGCGGTTATGATGAGATACGCGGCTGACCAGAGATATGCGGGGATGAGCGTATTGCCGAGCTCGACGACATTGTACTGCCCGATAATTTGTACGGGGTCGGCGATGGCATAGAGACTGACGTACCGCAGCGGACTGAATGAAGCGAATTCGGCTGATGCGAGCGTGACGTTTACAGCACAGATACCGAATGCGAAGAGCGCACTTGCGGCTGTGTGATAGGTTAATATAATACAAGGCAGGAATATCAGCGAAATAATGGTAAGCGCGGCGGTTCTGCACATCCACGAGATCAGATACAACCCGAGAACGGAGATTTCATACGGACAGAGCGCCATGCCGGGGAGTATCTGAACCGGTGAGAGCCACGGAATGTCATCGGGTGAGAGGAGCGCTGAGGTAATGGA
>CAZPPN010000094.1:0-7363 GCA_964588425.1 uncultured Ruminococcus sp.
CGAAGGCAGAAAGAAGTACATCGCCGAGCACGGTCACGAATTCCTCGCGGCGGCAGATATTTGATGTGGCACTATAATAGAGCACTATAATAGAATAGAAAAAACTGCTTTGTTCAAATGAACGCGGCAGTTTTTTTGTTTGCTTAGTATATATCTGATTGGATTTCTGTGCAGTTTACGGTGTTCAGATTTCCGAGCGTGAATTCTCCTATCACGTTATTTCCGGAGATATTCACATTCCTGCAGTATGCCAGATTGATCAGATAACAACCCGGATGCCATTTTTCGGCGGCGGTACTGCGGAATATGCGGTTGTCTGTGAACTTCAGCCCGTCGGTCGAGAATCCGTACAGCACGGGTGTGTCGGGGGAATCGAACGTATTATCGTGGATGCGGATGTTCTTGTGGTATGGTTTATCTGTGTCGGGTACGGGAACGACGGGGCAGATGCTTATCATACCCTCGCAGAACTGGTACATCGACGAGAGGCAGGTGTCCGTGAAGATATTTCCGCAGATCTCGACGTCATGGCACTCGCCCGATTCGAACCAGTAATTGGAATCCCCTGCGACGAGGATTGCGGAACCGGATGACTGGAACAGGTTGTCGGCGATCAGCACGGGCTTCGGTGTGGATACGAGAATACCTCTCGCGCGGCAGCTTCCGAAGCGGTTTTTTGTACACACGAACGATGCGGTATGGGTGAGATTGTCGAGCGCGGTTGATTTGGGATCGAGTGAGAGAAGAGTGGGATCAAGGTCGTCCTTGAAGCGGAGAATGAACGTTTCGTTTGATTCAAGCTCATACGATACAGCCTCGGCGCTGAGGATTTTCGACATTCCACTCCTTTCGATGAACGCGATCTCGTCACCGGGTTCAGCCCAGTAAGCGAATCCGCACGCCTGATGATGCATATAGCGGCATCTCACGGTTCGGCTGTCGATCCACTCGTCGGCGGTGACACAGCATCCGTGGACATTGATCGGGTCATCCATCAGACCGACGAACGTGCATTCCGTGATCGTTACCGTACCTGAGCAGCAGGTGATGTGCATACCGTCGTCGCGTCCGTTTGAGACTTTTCTGCCGGCGGCGATGTTCGGAGTGAAATTCACACGGCGGTATGTCAAATCCTCGCAGAACTGAGCGAGACAGCCGAGCCCGCCGCAGCTATGTACGATCACGTCCTCAACGGTTATGCGGCTGCACTTTTCGGTGAAGATTCCTGCGTGCTGTCGGTCGTTGTGGCGGATCACGATGATATTCCCGATCGCGGTATTTTGGTTTTTCGCTTCAAAGCGGTAGACTCCGCGTCCTTTTTCTTCGATAAGTCTGCCGAGGCGGAAGCGATCCCCGTTTGCGCGTCGTACTGTTCGTGTGTTTCCATCGTACTGCATCTGACCGTGGATGCCCATGGGACAGAACTCGCCGCTGCCTATGTCGAACTTGATGACGCCGTCCTCAACGCGGTGGGGGAATGCGTCGGGGGAGATGTACAGCTCAACCCAATCGGAGCTGAACGCTGTGACGATACCTTCTGCGACGAGGGGCTTTTCCCAGTCGACGGTGAATCCGCTGATATGAATATCCTCGCATCCGAGCATTGTGAACGCCTGCATATGTCCCTCGAACAGGAGCCGTGTGCCGCCAATGTCGCCTGTGAGGTCGCCTGTTAGGCGGATGTTTTTCATGTTTTCGAGCAGTATGCCGAGTTTGCGCTCAGGGATGACATCGGTGTTCGAGAGCATGAGTGAACGGCGGATTTTCGGTGAGAAGTGATAATCTCCACTCTCGAAAATGAATTCGGCATCGGTCGGATATTCGCGGAAGAGGGTGGCGAGCTGTTCTGTGCAGTCATTCCCGGGGATGATGCCGTGATCTTTCAGTATGATTTTCTTCATTTTATGTTCCGCCTTTATTTCAAGCCATTTTGTTTCTGCATTTTGCGATGAGCTTATCGATGCCGAACATTATGTACCCGAACAGCACAAAAACGGCGGCGAGCATGATCAGCATACCGACAACGAATCCCCAGCCGTATTCCTGCACGTCCATGAAGAAGTAGGGGAAGTAGTCACCGTTGAACTTTAGTCCGCTGATTGCGAGAACGAGAACGTATGCGAAATACACAACGGGAGTGAACAGCCAGCAGAACGGGTGATAGAATCGCATAGTTCCGTGCGGCTCGAAGATGATCCAGTCGAGGAACGCCATGAGGGGAACGATATAGTGGATTCGTGCGTCAAGCCAATCGCTCGGTGCGCTGAGTGGGCTGAGAACGAAGAAAACGGTAAGGAATGTAAACAGGATCGCCAGTGCTTCAAAGCCTTTGACGCTCTGCGGAATACGTATTGATTTGCCGCCGAACACTTCTATGGCTGAGAGGACGGTCTGGATTGCGAAAACCGCGCAGACGATGATATTCGAGAGATATGTGTAGTACATGAAGATGCCGAATGTTCCGTCATATCCGTCGATCACACCGGATACGGCGAGTACGGTCAGCACGAGGGAATAGATCAGGCGGATGTATTTGTTTTGGATGATTGCGTTATTTGTCATGAGATTTCTCCTTTTTGGAAGTGCAGAGTTTTTGGAGTGCAGAATGCAGAGTGAAGAGTGCAGAGTTGATGACGATTTTAGGATCTAAGATCCTAAAATCAACATTAATTTTTCGTTCTTCATTCTTCGTTCTTCATTTTTTTCTGTTCGCGAGTTTTACCATTGCGGCAACTCCGACGGCGGCGGCTGATGCGATCGCGCAGTATATGATTGCCGGGGCGATGAGGGATTTGCGGAACGCGAGGTCTTCTTCAGCTTTCGCCTGTTCCATTGCCGCGAGGATATCTTCTGCACCGCCTTCGGTTACGGTTCCGCCTTCATCGGATTCGATGATCTTGATCTCGGGTATTCGGATAACATTTCCGTCTGAGTCTGCCTGCTCGGCGCGGATGATGACAAAACGGACGTATCTCGCGCGGCACAGCTCGGTATCAACTACGGTGACCTCTTCCGTGTTTCCGCTGTACACGCTGATTTCATTCCATTCGGTAAGATCGTTTGAGACGAGAACTGCCCACTCGGATGCGTTGTAGTAGGTTCGTCCGAAGTCTCTTTCGCAGAGGGAAGCGTGGTAGACTTCGTATTTATTGAAGTATTTTTCCTCGCCGAGGTCGAACGTGATCCAGCCGAGTCCTTCGCCGTATGCGAGAATTGAGGCGTCTTCGGTGGGGGACTGAGTGTGGGAGCACCATTTTGTGTCGATGTTCCCGTCGATGGCAAATTCGGGAAGCTCTTCGTCGTTGGCGTATCCCGAGCAGTCGACAACTGATGCGGAGAGGGCGATATTGTCACCTGCGGCGGCGGATGCGGTTATTGCCAGTGCGGATACGGTGAGCATTGCAAGTAAGACAGATATGAGATTTGTGTGAAGTTTTCCTCTTGACATGGTAGTTTTCCTTTGTACAGTTTAATGATGGAATTAGATGCTGGTTATATTATGTCATACTTTCCCGAAAATGTCAATATGTTCAACTTGTAACGGGAAAAGTGAAAATAAAAAACTACCGCACCAACCGGAAATATTGTGATGCGGCAGAAATAATTTTTTGTGATTTTGCTTAGACTCAGTGAATGATAGTCGGGTCGCCGTGGTACGCAGGGAGAGCGTGAGGACGAACGATTTCGCCGCCGTTTTCGTAGGAGTCGATAGCTGCGAAGATGTATTCCATTGTAGCGAGAGCGTCGCGGCCGGATGCGCGGAGGTGCTCAAGCGGTACGTTGTTGGAGAGGTCTTCGTAGAATGCGTGGATTCTGATCGGGAATGTTGCGCCGAAGTCTGTCACGCCTGTGTTTGTAACAACGGGATCCTGACCCTGCTTCCAGTATGTGAGCTTTTCTACGCAGTTTTCGATGCAGAATGTACCGTGTGTACCTGCGAGCTCGAATGACCACCATCCGCCGAGTCCAAACATTGCGTCGCCTCTCTGGGAGAGAAGGTAACCTACGCATCCGTTCTGGAACTTCATATGTACGGACTGGATGGAGAGCATGAGGTCTTCGGACTGACGTCTTGCGCCGGGCTTATCCATGAACGCCTGAATGTGTGTGATGTCGCCGCAGAAGTGACGCATTACGGAGAAGGGATGAGTGAGGAATGCCTTTGCGTGGGAGTAGGGCATCTGCCAGCGGCTGTTTTTGTCAACGCGGTTTACGTTTACGGAGCTGCCGTCGAAGCCTACCTTGGTCATTGCGTATACCTGCTCACCGAGACCGCCGTCAGCGATGATTTTGTCTGCCTGGAATGCGGGTTCGGAGAAGTAGTGGTTGAGGTCACAGCCGAGGTAGAGACCTTTCTTGCGTGCGTAGTCTACCATGAAGCGTGCTTCTTCGATGCTGTTGGAGATAGGCTTTTCAACGAGAACGTGGCGTCCTGCATCGAGAGCTTCGATTGTGGGATCGTAGTGCCATGAGCCGTTTTCGAAACCGGATGTTGTAACGTGAACAACCTCGATTTCGGGATGAGCCGCGAGCATTTCCTTGAGGGAGTAGTAAGCCGGAACGCCGAACTTTTCAGCGGCTTCGTCAGCTTTTTCCTTCTTTACGTCGCATACCGCGATGAGTTCTGCAAGAGGATCGTTCTTGATGCAGGTCGCGTGTGTGTGTCCGATGCCGCCCATACCAACGACGCCGGCTTTGAAGATTTTTTCCATAGTTGTAATCCTTTCTTTATGATGGGGGAACAGTGAAAATTTTCAATAAGATTTTATAGAAGTTTGCAAATCAAATTTGAAATACAAGTTAATGAAATTTTTACTCAAACTGCAGGATTTCCATCTGACCGGGAGCGAGCCACAGATCAAGAGTTGTCTTTCCGCCGTTTCGGCGCAGTTTCCGGTTGTAGTTTGTTTCACTGCATGACAGCCGTGTGACATTTGTTACTTTTTCGTCGAGGACGAGGGTAAACTTATCATTTACGAACGGACTGTTATTCACGATCATTGCGTATTCGCCGCCGTTGTCATCGACAAACTTTGAAATGATTCCGGGAGTTTTTGATTCCATTCCGAGAAGATTTGTGATCGTGCCGGATTCGTACAGTGTGTATTCCGCATATGCACGGGTCGTCATCCATGTGTCGGCATGGGTGAGACGGCTTATATGATCGGCATGCATTGCGTTGAATGTCTTCAGCACGCGTCTCATTGCGTAAAACGTGGGAGTTTCGTTTCCGAATCCGTCGAACGGTGAAAGTCTGTAATTATCCTCGTCGACGAATGAGTAGAGCGTGAACCACATGACGGCGTCAGCTCCACAGGCAACCGATGCGTTAAGCTGCCAGCGAAGATCGTCCTCGCTCGGTACGCGGTAATTGTTATGACCTACCGACAGGGGAGTGACTGTCAGCTTTCCTCTGCCGTGATTGGTGAGACGGAACATACGGAATGTGCTGAAAAAGTGGTTGAAATAGCTGTCTCCGCTGCCCTCGATCATCTGCGTGTAACAGTCGAAACCGATGTTGTCGAATCTGTTTTCGCTGAGCAGCTTTGCAGGAAGTTTTCCGTCAGGTACAAAATTTACGAACGGTTCAAATTCAGGCGCGATCTCTTTCTGGATCCGGTGTGCAATGGCGGTTCCTTGAAGTTCGCTTTCAGAGCAAGGCTCATCACCGAGTGAAAATCCGTACAGTGCCGGATGCGAACCGAGTGCGGAGTAGGCCATAGAGAAACATTTTCTGCATTCATTTTCGTCACGGATAGCTGCCCGGAAATCGAAAGAACCGCTGCAAACGAGAACCTTTATGTCATATTTTTCACATTCGTCGAGGAATTCACGCAGATGTACAAGGCTGTCTTCGTTTATTCCGTATCTCGGAGACTGAGCGAGCGTAAGACCGCAGTCCGCCCATTTTTTGATATCGGAAAGAGGAACATCCTGATAGAGCCAAAAACCGATCGGGAATTTGTTTTCCATAATTGTAATCCTTTCTTTATGATGGGGGGATATGTCATATTTTACAGTATAAAAGTTTTTGGGGTGGGGTGCGGGGAGTGTACTTCCGAGTTACTTCGTAACTATCCAAAAAGTATCTCCCCGTGAATCTGAGTTACTCAAACCGTGGATACTATTTCATACTGCCGCTGTCAATCAAGGCTCCGGCGTTCTTCTTGTACGATGCAGGCGGGAGGCCGACAGCTTGCTTGAAAACACGCGAGAACAGGGAAACATCCGAGAATCCCGTTTTTTCGGCTACCTCAGCGACAGACAGCTCGGTTGTGCAGAGAAGCTCCATGGCGCGTGCGATACGGAACTTCCGCAGATATTCCGACGGGGGCATATGAAGAACTTCCTTGAATTTCCGCGACATATAGTCGGAAGACAGTCCGGTGACCTCGGAGAGATCGTTCATTGTGATCTCGCGGCTGAAGTTTTCGTCAATGTACCGCAGAACTTTGTAGATGTATCCGAAATAATCGCTGCCTGCATGGGATCTGTTGTCCCACTGATCTTCGTACATACGCGAATATCGGATGAGAAACGCCGCAAGCTGGGATTTGATCAGACTGACCCATCCGGTTCGCTTTTCGGAAACCTCGTCGCACATACGTGTGAGCGCTGACTCAATGCTCCGCCGTTCGCTGATCGGAACATGAATGACACGCGCGTTCAGATCACGTTTTTCGTTTTCCTGACCGTCGGGACGCTTTTCTTCATTGGAGCGAGCAGGCGTGAACATTTCACCCAGACCGGGCAGAACACGCAGATCATCAATGAATCCGTTCAGCTCGTCTGCTGTGAAGAGAAGATTGTACAGCTTCGTCTGATATGCGTTGATGTACGAGTGCTCCTCGCCGGGCTTGATGAACAGAAGATCTCCCGTTACGAGAAGATTCATCGTGCCGCCTATGGAGTGAAGCGTGAATCCGTCGGTTATGTATATGATCTCGTGGAACTCGTGCGAGTGTTTCTGAACTCTTCCGTTGTGAGTTGTCTGAAAGGTATGAAAATTCATGCCGTTCTGAATGAAAAAATCAGTATGCATGATATTCGGTGCAGATTTGACCGCCTGTATATTTCCGCAGCATTCCGGCATGGCTTTTCTTCCTTTCGTATTTGTATCTGTTTGTATAGTTCGGGTGGATGTTATTCGTTGATATCCTTGACCTGTACGACAGCGCCGCCGTTTTCGTTCGAGAGGATCATCGCGTGGATAACTCTCGATGCTTCAAGACCTTCACGGCCGCTTCCGTCGATCTCTTCCGGTTTTGCTCCGCCGTCTACCTGATCGACAAAAGCGTGGATTCTGTCGCGGAACGTGTCGTAGAAGCATTCGAAACGGTTCGGGCCGTCGAATACGGGGTTC
>CAZPPN010000095.1:0-7327 GCA_964588425.1 uncultured Ruminococcus sp.
ACTGTAAAAAGCAGACTGCACACAGCAAAACAGAATTTCAAAAATAAGTATCCATATCGCACCGATCGCTTGAAAGGAGAAGCATCAATGAAAAAGTTCCCCGAAATTATCCCGAATTATAAAATAACCGAACTCAGCACACCGGCTTTTCCTGTGGTGTTTGAAGAGCTTCCCAACTGGTTTATCATCCCACGTGTCGGCGAGGAATCGGAATGGGCAAGCTACTCTGTCCCCTCAGGCAGAATCACCGAAAAGGTACATTCGAAAGCAACATCAAAAATCAACATCCATGATATCGAAGGCGTTGAAATACTAACCGAATTCGAAGATTTCGGTGACGACAACCCGGGTAGTTCTCCGCACACATATTATGTTCAGCTTACAGATACTCACTGCCGCTGGCTTGGCGAATGTTATGTAAAAAACGGAGTCAAACACCTGCTCACGTTCCTCGACGGTGACGATTTTTTTGCGGAATGGGGTTACGGCGAGAACAACTGCGGCTATGAAACTCATCTGTCGCCCGTCGGAAAAATCAATTGCAGCGGAAGCAGTATTTCGATTCCGGACAGCAAAAACACGGCTGACATCACGGGACACTTCAAGATCATGATAGGCGGCAAAGAATTTGACACGGTCCGCATCATGGAATGGTTTGACAATGGAGTGCTGTCGGAGCAGTATGTCGACAAACACGGCAGGACGGTTCTCTGGCGCAGATTCAACCGCGACGACTGGGCAATCAACCGATACGAAAAGAAGTGGAGCGAACAGTTTCCGGAAAACGAAAGACTCACGGTCAACGGCGAGACATATGTTCACTGGTACGACTGCATAACGGATTATGTATTATGATCGTTCAGCGCGCGAATTAACACGATAGTCAGAAAGATCCTCCGTATGGTTCACCTCATGCGGGGGATCTGCTGTTTAACAGATGTTATGTATTTTTTCGGTATATGGGAACTTTCCACCCGCACTGTGCGTCAAAAATAAAAAAAGCCCGCAAAGGAGGGTCACATAATGAAAAGATTTTCTCTTGTACTGCTGTCCGTGCTGATGCTGTTCTCATACGGATGTACTGCGCCGAACGAACCGCAAGTAATCGAATGCTATGCAGGAAGTGACGACAACAGCAGCGAAGTTCCGTCCGAAACCTTACCGATTGCCGAACCTATCGGAGATGAAACAGGCCCGTACTGTATTGACCCACGCCTTGACGCTGAGCTGTATGATCTGACCGACGATGAATACGCCGCGTACATGGACTTTACCCTACGGCTTCTCAAAGGATGTACCGCTTCCGATGCCGATTCCGATGCCGAGCCAAAGGAAGAGAACATGATGATCTCTCCCCTGTCCGTTATCACCGCACTCGGGATGACGGCAAACGGCGCGAAAAACGAAACTCTCAGTCAGCTCGAATCCGCTATCGGACTTGACCTTGCCACGCTGAATATGTTTCTCTCGTCATATCTCGACACTTTCCCAAACGGCGACGGATACCGGCTCACTCCCGCAAACTCGGTATGGTACAGGGATACGGAATCGCTTCATGTCGAGCCGGATTTTCTCCAAAACATGAACTTTCATCTCAATGCCGATGTTTATCCCGAAGCATTTGATGACAGTACCTGCGAAAAGATAAATGAATGGGTATATATGAACACAGACGGAATGATAAAGAAACTGCTTGACGAGATTCCGACGGACGTTGTCATGTACCTCATCAATGCTCTCGCCTTTGACTCGGAATGGGCGGAAGAATATAAGGACACCGCTGTACACGAAAACACCTTCACCACCGCATCGGGTATCGAACAGTCTGTCGATATGATGTACTCCGAAGAATCGCGGTATCTCCGATCCGATGATGCGCTGGGATTTCTGAAGTTCTACAAGGACGAGAAGTACGCCTTTGTCGGAATCCTGCCGAATGAGGGCATCACGCTCGACGATTACATAGCCGATCTCACACCCGGGAAGCTCACGGATATGCTCGGTACTGTCTACGGTGACGAGATCAATGCACGCCTGCCGAAGTTTGAAGCGGAATACAGCGTGACGATGAACGATCAGCTCAAAAGCATGGGCATCACCGATCTGTTCGATTCAGCATCGTGCGATCTTTCCGGAATGGCTCAGTCGGATGCAGGAAATATTTATGTCAGCCGCGTTCTGCACAAGACTTTCATATCCGTTGACGAAAAAGGCACAAAAGCCGCCGCTGTCACCGCTGTGGAATGCACTGCCGAGTCAATTTCAATCTCCGAACCCATCAATATCTGGCTCGACAGACCGTTTCTGTACATGATCGTCGAGTGGGAGAACCGTGTGCCTGTATTTATCGGTACGGTCGAGACATTTGCGGAGTGAGAGCGGAAATATAAGAATATTGTAAAAACTGCCTTGACACAAGCGTGCGGTTCTGATATAATTCAGTAAAGACTACTATAACGGAGGCCGCACAATGCTTTCTATCCCGATTATCAACAACTGTTCAACCGACAAGAACCGACATATTTTCCTCTCGGAACTCAAACGTGCCAAAGCTGACCGTGTCTTTATGTTCACAAACACAAGATTCGCATCCGCTGACGTTCGTGCCAAAGAAATGAAACTGCTGTCCGACAACATCAAGTATTACACCGAAAACGGACTTGAGGTCGGCATATGGGTACAGGGATTCGGTCACGGCGGTGCACTCGCTCACGAAACCAAGCTGCTCACAGCCAACTACACACGCATCGTAGGTCTCGGAAACGGCGGAACATCTGATGACTCGTTCTGCCCTGCCGATCCCGGGTATTTCAAGGCGATCGCCGATGAAGTATGCAGTGTTGCCCGGGCAGGTGCACGAATGATCATGATTGACGACGACCTGCGTCTCGCTCTGCACGGCCCTGTCGGTCTCGGATGCGCCTGTGAACGCCATCTCGCGATGTTCAACGAACGGGCAAAAGCTGCGGGAGAAACCGATCACGATATGACACGCGAGGAACTTGCCGCTGTTCTCTTCACCGGTAAAGCAAATCCGCTCCGCAGAATCTGGCTTGAGCTGATGGGTGACACACTCCGCACATTCGCAAAAGACCTGCGTGCCGCGCTTGACACAGTTGATCCGACAGTACGCCTCAGCCTCTGTGCCTGCTTGCCGACATGGGACGTTGACGGTGTGGATTCGCTCGAGCTTGCCAAGCTGTTTGCGGGAAGCACCAAACCGTTTCTCCGTCTTATCGGTGCGCCGTACTGGAATGATATGCACACTTTCCACACATTCGGACTCGGCTCGATTATCAATCTCGAGAGAATGCAGCTCGCATGGTGCCGTGAATCCGGAATGGATATCGAAGTATTCTCGGAAGGTGACGCTTACCCGAGACCGAGATTCAACGTCCCCGAATCGTACCTCGAAGGCTTCGATCAGGTTCTCCTTGCCGAGGGAATATCGGACGGAATCCTGAAATACATGAATGACTACACCGCAAATCCCGAATATGAACCCGGATACATTGACCGCCACGCTTACTTCGATTCTCTCCGCCGTGAGCTGAAAGATGCTTTCGCAGGAAAGAAATGCGCCGGAGTTTACATATTTGAAGCTATGCACAAGCTCCATGATGCGGACTGCACAGGTCTTTCCGAGAGTGAGATCGTATCGCGCTTCACACCGGCTTCGCTGAATTTCGCAAACCAGACCTCGCTTCCCGTATCGTTCACGCGGAATGAATACACAAAGACTGCGATCGTTTTCGGTGAGAACGCGAAGTACATCGACGACGAGACCGCAAAAATGCCGCTGATCCTCGATTCCGTTGCCGCGCAGATTCTCACAGACCGCGGAATGGATGTCGGTCTTGACAAATCTGACGGAAATGAATACGGTTTCTTCTACACAAACGCGGACGGAATCAGCTACCTGCTCTATCCGTACTGTGCGGAAGAATACAGACGCGATCCCGATTCATTCTGCCGTCAGAACTGGAAGAGATACGAAGTTCAGGCAAAGCTGTTCGACTCGGTAAACCGTATGGCTGAGTGTGCGATTCCCGCCGCTGTGACGAAAGATCCGGGAGCGTATGTTCTCTGCAAGAAGTCTGACGGCGAGATGGCTGTGGGAATCTGGAATTTCGGCACCGACTATCTCATGCCGCAGAAAATCACCCTTGACTGCGAATACAGCGAAATTATACCGATCGGAGACACAAAAGCTGTGCTTGACGGAAAGACAGCCTCGGTCGGCGGAATCGTTCCTCCGTTCTGCTTCGCCGGATTTATTGTAAAGAAGTAAAACAACCGAAAAACTGAAAAAACAAAAATAATCCCCCGGACTTTGTGAAAATTCTCACATTATCCGGGGGTATCTGTTTTCAGTTTACTTTCTCACAACAGCCGCAGCGTACCAGCCGTTTTCGTATCTTTCTTCTTCAACACGGTAGCCTGCCGCGTCAAGTGCATCGAGAACTTCATGCGCTCTCTCCTCAATAATACCGGAGACAATGAACACGCCGTTCTCAGCGAGATACTCACCCACATCGGGAGCGAGACGGATGATGATATCCGCTACGATATTCGCAACCACGACCTGATATCCGCCTGACACACGCTCTGCCTGTCTGAGAAGGTCGGAAACCTCGCATCTTACATTCGGTGTGTCGTTGAGCTCTGCGTTCTCTCTCGCTACTCTGACAGCCACAGGATCAATGTCACAAGCGAAGCAATTGCCTGCACCGAGCTTAGCAGCCGCGATCGCAAGAATACCGGATCCGCATCCTACATCGAGAACGGAGCAACCGTCTGTGGTATGTTTTTCAACAAGTCCTGCGCAGAGGCGTGTGGTCTCATGCGTACCTGTACCGAAAGCCATACCGGGATCCATCAGAACGATTATCTCGCCCTCTTCGGCTTCGTAAGTCTCCCACACGGGGACGATAACGAGACGCTTGCCGGTTTTGATGGGTTTGTAATACTGCTTCCATGAGTCCGCCCAGTCCTCTTCGCATACGCCCTCGTGTGTTATCTCGAAGTCCACTCCGAGCGCTTCAAGTCTCTGCTTGATGAACAGCTCGCTCTCAGCGGGGGATTTCATTGTGGAGATGAACACGGAAACCGCCGCTTTTGTTCTGTCGGCTTCAAGGATGGATTCGTCGATGAGGTCACCGTACACACCGTCGAGAATCTGATCAACGTCAGAGAAATCCTCGATCATGAGTCCTGCGTCAACCATTGTCATAACACCGGAAACCGTGTCGATATCTTTGGAGGCGCACTTTACTTTGATCTGCACCCAGTTCTTATTTTCGTCCATAACAGCACCTTTCAATCTTTATCAATTATTTGTCAGTTATCTTTCTTGAAGAATCTCTTGAGGAAGCTCGTGCGCTTTGTATAATTCGATTCGCCGCATGATTTTGCGAATTTTTCGAGAAGATCCTTCTGTTCGCTGTTGAGGTTTTTCGGAACTTCAACCACAACTGTGATATAAAGATTTCCGCGGATCTTGGAGTTTACTCGTGTCACGCCCTTATTTCTGAGTGTGAATGTTGTACCTGTCTGTGTACCCTCGGGGATTGTGAATTTCTGATTGCCCTCGAGTGTGGGGATATCGATCTCAGCTCCGAGAGTTGCTTCCGCATATGTGATCGGGATTTCGCAGTAGAGATCATCGCCGTCACGCTCGAACACGCTGTGGGGACGAACGCTGACGACGATATTGAGGTTGCCCGCAGGTCCTCCGTTCATGCCGTCGCTTCCCTGATTTCTGAGCGCGATCTGCTGACCGTCGTCGATACCTGCCGGAATTGTGACGTCGAGCTTTTTGGAGACGCGCACATAACCGGAACCGCGGCACTTATCGCACTTCTGCTCGATGATTTTACCCGTACCCTTACAGTCGTCGCAGGTTTTGGCGGTCTGAACGATGCCGAAAGGAGATCTCTGCTGAACGCGGACCTGACCTGTTCCGTTACAAGTTGTACAGGTTTTGGGAGTTGTTCCCTTCGCCGCGCCCGAACCTGAGCACTCTTCGCACTGCTGGACTTTCTGATAATTGATTGTTTTCTTGCATCCGAATACAGACTCTTCAAATGTGAGAGTGAGTCTGACTGTGATATTGTCGCCCTTGATAGGACCGTTGCGTCTTGTGGAAGATCCTCCGCCGCCGAAGAAGCTGGAGAAGATATCATTGATATCGAAATCTCCGAAACCGCCGAATCCGCCGAATCCTGCGCCGCCGCCCATACCTGACGCCGGATCGAACGCCGCGTGGCCGTACTGGTCATATTTTGCTTTCTTATCGGGATCGGACAGGATATCGTACGCCTCGTTTACTTCCTTGAAATTAGCTTCGGCTTCCTTATCTCCGGGATTCATATCGGGGTGATACTTTTTCGCGAGCTGTCTGTACGCTTTCTTTATATCGGCGTCGCTCGCGGATTTTGCCACTCCGAGAACTTCGTAATAGTCTCTTTTTGTTTCAGCCATGTTATCGAATAGCCCTCCGGCTTTGTTTTTTATGTAAATTGCTCTTTCACCACGTATAGGGACGAAGTTGATCCCCGTCCCGTGTGGTTATTTTATTTTGATTCAGAAATAATGCTGATTGGGTGTTTCGGGCTTCTGCTGCCCCCCGGATATTAGTTTTCGCTCTTATCTTCGAAGTCTGCGCTGTAATATGTGTTGCCGTCAGCACCTGCGCCGCCCATGTCACCCATATCGGGGCCTGCGCCTGCCTGCTGCTGGGATGCGTACATCTTTTCAGCGATCGGATAGAATGCCTTCTCAAGAGCTTCTGTATCAGCCTTGATAGCGTCGAGGTCGTCTGTCTTGAGTGTTTCCTTGAGCTTAGCGATTGCAGCGTTTACGGATTCCTTGTCGGCGTCTGTTGCCTTATCACCGATCTCACCGAGGCTCTTTTCGCTCTGGTAAATTGTCTGTTCAGCTCTGTTCTTGATTTCAACAGCTTCTTTCTGCTTCTTATCTTCTTCAGCGAACTTTTCAGCTTCACGAACAGCCTTGTCGATATCTTCCTGAGACATATTTGTGGAGGAAGTGATTGTGATATGCTGTTCCTTACCTGTGCCCTTATCTGTTGCGGATACGTTTACAATACCGTTTGCGTCGATATCGAATGTAACTTCGATCTGCGGAACGCCTCTCGGAGCGGGTGTGATGCCGTCGAGAATGAATCTGCCGAGAGTTGTATTGCCGGCTGCCATATCTCTTTCACCCTGGAGAACGTGGATTTCAACGGATGTCTGACCGTCAGCCGCTGTGGAGTAGATCTGGCTCTTCTTTACGGGGATTGTTGTATTGCGGTCGATGATTC
>CAZPPN010000096.1:0-7252 GCA_964588425.1 uncultured Ruminococcus sp.
ATATACGGCGGTGCTGCGATCATTGACAGTCCGAGATTTGCTTTTGTGCAGAGGCACACACCGAGCGTGCACGCGACGATTCCGATGACCCATGCAAGCTCATTCATTTTAGTAATTTTCTTCATTATTATGTAATCAAAATCCCACGCTGCCGCAGGGGAAATTCTATCCCGAACGACAGCGCGGACAAGCTCCTGTTATTTGATCTGTTTGATCTGTCACATCGCAGCGGCTTCGAGAAGTCTCTTCTTTGCGGCGATGTATTTGTTCACGTCATATTCGACATCGCAGAACGATCTGAACACGCTCTCGCAGATGTCGTCGGCCAGCGCTTTGTCACGGGAGGCAACGAGCTTCAGAAGTTCATATTCCTCAGCGCTTTCTCTCTGCGCTTCAAGTCTCGCGGAAATCCACGGTCCATCGGATCCCGGATAAACGATATTTGTGTCGCCTGCAGGGAGGTAGCACACGCTGTCTGTGTTGTGATGCTCGGGACAGCTCTGCACGAACGGATCCTGACCGGGCTGATAGAAGTTGAACGCCCAGTGGAGATATCCCATAAGGTCATACTTGTAGTTACCCCAGTGGAGATATTTTGTCGCAAGAAGCGGATAGTCCATGAATCTGTTGATGTGCGGCTGTCCTGTCTCACCCAGTCCTCTCGGGCCGCAGCAGACGTAGAACCACATCTCGGCACCTCTTGATTTGAGAAAATCGAATTCCACACGGTTATTCTCGTATGTTGCATTCAGAGGGATGTAGATGTCAAGAGCGCCGTAAAGCTGTGACATACCGGTTGCATCATATAGTTTCAGTTCAGGCGCAATGCTCTTGATCATACCGCACATTGCTCTGTATTCGATATAGTTCTTGTCGTTCGGCTCATCAGCAACGCCGAGGTAGAATCTGTCAAGCAGTCCGTTTTCCGTGATGAACTTACGCATAGCACCGATATACTGTTCAAGATAGAGATACGCTTCATACGACATTGCGGGATGACCGTGGACCATGATCGTCGATTCGTTCCAACTCTTTCTCCAGCCGATGCTTGCACCTGTGTAGTACATGACGCCGTAGGATTCGAGCTTGTCAATTTCCTTCTTGAGGTTTGTGAAGTCGAATTCATACTTATTGTCACCGAGATCACGGCAAGCCGGTGCGGAGACATACGACATTGTCTGGTGCATTCTCTTCATGAGCGCGAGATGCCGGCTGTCAAGCTCTTCAAACTCGGTTGTGCCCATCGGAATGTTGTGGTACTTTGCCGCGAGACTTCTTGCGTACTGGTTTACCATTTTGAGAGTCGGTTCGGGGAGCACGGCAGGATAGATCTTCAGCGACGCGGGAATCTCAGTATCGCCGCACACAACGGAGATATCGTACTCACCGGGTTCAGCGCATTTTGAGATCTTCAGCGCAACATACACGCCGCCGACACCGTCCGTCAACTCGATCTCGCCGCTGTATGTTTTGAAGCAGTCGTAAACCCAGAACGGTGCTTCTCTCTCGGGGAAATGAGCAGTTTTCTTTTCCTCGGGGATGTTGATATTCTGCTCAACAGGGATCGCCTTTAGGGTGTAAACTTCAGCTTCCACTCCGTCGGGGAGGGATGAAATCTTTACGTCAAGCGCACCGCACTCCAGTCCGCCGAACAGAATCTGCGCTGCAGCATAGCTTCCCCTGCACGCGAAAAAATCAGCGCGGTTCGATGAGGACTGATACTCAAAAATGTCCGGATACGTAAATTCCGCTGATGATACAACAGTATACTTCATAACAGTTTTCTCCTTTACATATGATATGTAATTTTATATTAAATCCGCCGATAAGCACACGGCAGTTTATTACCGGTCACAATGCCATTTTATCAGATATTCCCTCGTTTGTCAATACGGTTGCGGTCATATTTCTCACCCATCCGGCATAAGATTAAGCAAAGCAGGGAGCGATCCCAAATAAGTATTGCGAGGGAACAAAAATGACGGGAAAACAACACCGCAGCACAGTCACATCAAGCTTATCAAATCTATCAAAAAAACAGCGCGCCGAATATCGCGGATACACACCCGAGGGAGATTTGAGATCATTCGGAGATATACATACGAAAAACAGGGCATATCTGGAACGCGCGGCGGCTGAGGGGACAATACTCGAAAGTCAGTGCGTCATGTGCGACTGTACGAATATGCAGCTCACAGTCGATCTGCCCGACGGGATCTGCGGAATCATCCCGAGAAGCGAAGTATGCTGGCAGCCGCACGGTGGAGAGACCAAGGACATCGCGGTGATCACGAGGGTCGGAAAGCCTGTACAGTTCAAGATCACGGAGATATGCGGAAATACTGCCATTCTCTCACGCCGCGCCGCACAGCAGGAATGCTACGACGAATACATCAGCACTCTGATACCGGGTGACATCATTCCGGCACGCATCACGCATCTTGAGCCGTTCGGGGCATTCTGCGACATCGGTTGCGGGCTCGTATCACTTCTGACGGTCGACAAGATTTCCGTATCGCGCATATCGCATCCTGCGGACAGATTTTCGGCAGGCGAATACATTGACGCTATCGTGTCGTCGGTAGAAGAGAATGGACGGATATACCTCTCACACCGCGAACTGCTCGGCACATGGGAAGAAAACGCGGCATACTTCTCGGCAGGTCAGACCGTCACGGGCATCATCCGTTCAGTCGAAGATTACGGCGTATTCGTAGAGCTGACACCGAATCTGGCAGGACTTGCGGAATCGTTCAGCGGAGCCGTACCGGGGGATCGGTGTTCGGTGTACATCAAGAGCATTCTGCCGGAGCGGATGAAGATCAAGCTGGTGATGATCGACACCTGCGGACCTGCAGGAAGCGAGCCGTGCAGATATTTCGTGGATCCGTCGGTAACCCACATTGACCGCTGGGTATACTCACCCGATGGATGCCGCAAAACGGTGGAAAGCGTATTCTCGCCGTCCGAGAACGAAGATGACATGATACGCGGCAAGATAAGCGAGATGGTATAAATAAACCGGCGTGAAGCTGCATCTTTTTCGGTGCACACACGCCGGTTTTTTAATTTATCTTCAACACATCAATACCACACAAAATACACCGCCGTCGCGACTGCAACGCATACTGTAAGAAATCCCCAGCACGCTGTCGTCAGATATGCCGCAAAGCCGTGGCCGCCGAGTGCCTTTGTATCCTTGTACCTGCAGTAAGTCACAGCCGCAAACAGAAGCGCGTACATCGGCAGGAGCACGGCAAGTCCGATCACATCCGTGTACAGATACAGAAGTCCGCACACCACCGCGATCACGCATACAATAAGCTCCGCAATTTTATACCGCGTGAACGGATATGCGCCGCGCACCACGTTTATGCCGCCTGCATCGGTCTTCGCGGTCTTATCAGTGCTGTTGTTGATATCATTCTTATCGTTCATCAATATCTCCTCCTGCCGCCCACACGCTCGTCATGGGTGGTTTTTCTCTGTCTGTCATCGTATCCGGCATTTGCAGCGGTTTCCTCTTCGGCTTCCCTGTCGCGTCTTATAAGAAGTATGCAGACAACCACAGAAAACGCCGCCGCGGTAAATGCAAACACAGCGATCAATCTGTAATTCGGGACATACTCTTCTTCAGCCGACGAAGCTGTCAGCATCACGCCGATCTCGTCCGGAGACAGATTTTCACTTCTCACGCCGACTGATGACAGTTCAAGATACACATCGCTGTCCGAATAGATCATGATGCCGACATAATCGACCGCTGATCTGTCCGAAAATTCCGTAAGATCACACTTCATTGTATAGATTTCACCGAACGCCAGTTCTCCTGCGTAGTATTCCGCGCGGCTTTCCGAGTTTCCGATCACGAATACCGCTACGATCTCCTCTTCGGATGCGGCATCAGCGGCACTCTCGAATGCGAATGTGAATTCAAGCTCGGATATCGCGGAAAAATCGACCCTATGATCAAAATTACAAAGCGCAATTCCGGCACCTCCCGCACCTGCAAGCGGATTGTCATCAACAAATCCCGCTCTGAGCGCACGGGTCTTTTTGCCGTCTGTAACAAATATACTGCTCGATTCTGTTATGCAGGACGAATTTCCGCCGACGGATATCCAGTCAAGCGCATGGTATTTATCCGAGAAATCCCACAGAAGATACGTTTCCTCCGCCCGATCGCTTATTACCTTTTCAGCTTCGGCAGAATGGACGAATCCATCGCTGTCCACGGCATCCTTCAGATTGATATAGAACTCATGGTTGTTCGTCAGCGTCAGATTTTTGATTGAGCAGAAAACCGCACGTGCACGGAATCCTGTGCATATATCTGCGATCTCTCCGAAATGACGCGCCGCAAACTGACGGAAATTGACTGTCTCAAGCTGCTCTTCCCCCGATTCCGATGCCGCGTTCATATCAGCGATCAGATTCATTTCGTTTCGGTATCTCTTCACCAGGTAATCATTTTTCGGCTCGTAGAAGAACATATACGCATACGGGCTCCTGATTTCAAGGTCTCCGAAAAGTCTGTCAAGAGATGTGGTGGAGAGAAGATTATCCTCAGCCTCGTCGAACATATACATGAACGCCCATGGGATATTGCCGATATATGACAGCGCATCCGAGATCATTACTGCGGCACTTCTGTCCGATATCACAACGCTGTCATTCTGTCCCGACTCCGCAAAAGGAACGATCACAAGAATATCCGGATTTGCCACCGATGCGGCATTGTAAGTGATCCTGCACAGATCCGCAAGACGGTACGAATACACAGCGGCATCTCTTCCGACAGCTCCGCCTGACAACGATTCGTCGTTCACAGCCATACCGATGATGAAGCCGTCAAGTCCCCTGTATCTGTCGGAAAGGAAGCGCACAACGGCGGCATACATCTGACGGGCATTGTCGTCCCCTGTTCTGAATGCGTAATTCGACACCGGACTGTCCGTATCTTCTTCGGTATATGTAAGTCCCTCGACCGGTATCGGCGCTGTCAGTCTGAGACAAACTCCGATGCCTGCCGAAAGATAGAAATCAACTTCGCGGTCGATGTCGGCAAGAAAATCACGGCTGAGACTCAGTGACGCGACACCCTGTCCGTTTTCCTTATACACCGCGTAGGATGTCGTAACGGACGATTTGTCTGCGTATCCGTCAGCATTGTCCTCTTCCGACGTGATAATCAGCTTGTCCAGCGGAAGATCGACGATAACGTGCGACATATTTGACTCAAACACACCGACAGTTGCGCCGCCGTAGATGCCCATGCCCGACACACCTGTATCCGGCTGTGCGGATGTATCGCAGTATCTCGGACGGGACAGCGGAATCAGCTCGCCATCCTCTCCTTTTACAGCCGCAAAAAACATAAATGTATCGGCATCGGCAGGATATTTCGCAAGATCTGCGGTATATTCAAAGCGCGTTGACACCTTTACCTCACCTATCTCCACCGCTGTGAAAAGATCATCCGCCGAATTTCCCGGGAGCGCGCAGAAATATATACTCTCACCCGAATGGTCAGCCGCCGCATCTCTCTCCATTGTGCCGGAGAATGTCACCTGCTGCCCGCTGCGGATAATCGAGCTGACCGTGCCAAGCGATCTGTTTCCGGACGGCGGCAGTTCTTTTCCGCTGTAAATTTTCACCGAGTCAACATTGAAATATGTGTCGCATTCGACATTATCGAACTGGAGCGCATACGAAACGATATCATCCTCCGCAGAAAACGGTATTGTGTAAATCCCGTCAGGAGATTCGAGAGATATCTTTTTCGAGAACACGCGGTACTCTTCGGAATAGCCTTTGTACAGCACGCCGACCGACATATTTCCGGAATCCACGCCGCGGAGTCTGATCTCGAAATAAACGGCATCGCCGTCATCAGGTCTGTCCGCAAACGCCGCCGTTCCCACGATATACGCACTCCCGTCATCAGGCTTCACACGGCCGCCGCGCGATGTCACAGTTCCCATCTCGGCACTCAGTTTGTCTGTCGATAATTCGTGAGCGCACTCCATACCGGCAGACAGCTCTGATGTAAGTACGGGAGCGGTCACCTTTGTCGAGATCGGCATATTGTCATATCCGAAACCGAACGTCACGTGCACCAATCCGAGCCGTCCCTCAGCCTCAGAAAGGTCCGCACAGACGAGATTCCAGCCGTCAGACTCAATATAAGTCGTTGAGGTATAAACACCGCGCTCGGTCTCAGCTTCGATCACAATCGGGTACATGCCCTCACCGGCGATCACCGACACACCGACACGAAGCTCGGAATAAGAAGAAACATCAATATTATAATCCGATATATCGAGCGTAAACCTTGATCCGCCGGCCGCAAGAGCTTCGTCAGATATGCTCTCTTCTTCGGGATCGGGCATATTCGTGCCTGCCTGCATGACACCGCTGACGTTCACCCGTCCGGAATTCTCAGCCAGTCCCGTGAAATTCCAGTTTCCGCTCTCCATCTCAAGGATGATCTTTTCGGGGATGTCCTCGAAAGCATCAAGCTCGGTTGTTCCGACAGCATCAGGGGGAGCGAATGTGCCTCTTTCGCTGCCTCTGTATCCGTCAGTAGCGTATGAGATCACCGGGATCACTGCGGCATCAGCCGACACCGGAACGATTACAGCGAAGCACATCGCGAGAAAAACAGCCAGCGGCAGCACACCCGACGCGAGCCGATATATTCTATATATTAATGAAGATTTCATAAAATCACCGCAATATCAAAAATTCAGTTATTATGATGATATTGTAGCACAGAGCGGATCATATGTCAACAAACACGGTGTGAACATATCAAAACGTATCGCGGCAGGCTTGAAAACGAGCTGAAATGAGGCAAAAAAACGAGATTTCGCGAGATTTTGCATATCTAAATTAAAATAATCGGATTTTTTTCGAAAAAGGTATTGACAAGGGAAAGAGAAAGTGATATAATCATCCCGTTCGAAAAAATATAACTAATTTATCGGAGGAAAAATCAGTATGTCCACATACATGGCTAAAGCTGAAACCGTACAGCGCAGCTGGTACATCATTGATGCAGCAGGCAAGCCGCTCGGTAAGACTGCAGCAGCAGCAGCTAACATTCTTCGCGGCAAGCACCGTCCCGAATTTACACCTCACGTTGACTGCGGCGAATTCGTAGTAATCATCAACGCTTCTCAGGCTGTTCTCACAGGTAAGAAGCTCGATCAGAAGTTCTATCGTACACATTCCGGATACATCGGCGGTC
>CAZPPN010000097.1:0-514 GCA_964588425.1 uncultured Ruminococcus sp.
CTCTCTCAAATGTCGGAAAAATAAAGCTCCAGCCGGAGATCGCGCAGTATATCGAACTGTTCGATGTATTCAACAGCAGCTCATCGCGTCAGGTGTGCCTGTGTACATTCGAGGACAATATGGTAATCTCATTCTCCGGAGTCCTTGCAGAGCAGGATGTGGAGAGAGCTTTCTGCCGCAGTCTCGCGAAATACGGTGACGAAATCACTATCTCGACAAACTATTCGCCGAAAGATTTCGATTCTTCAAGATACGATACATGATATATACTAAATGAACGGAGTAAAAAATGCAGAAATGTACTTCGTGCGGAGTTAAGCTGACCGGTTCACGAAAGGTCTGTCCTTTATGCGGCAAAAAGCTCGACGACGCACCTGACATCGAAACCTACGGAATATTTCCGAACATCCCCGTCCATGTGACATACGATTTCATCTTCAAAATATCCACATTTACCATGATCGTCGCGATAATTATCGTTCACGTGATCAACTTCACGTTCCTGCCGAAGCTC
>CAZPPN010000097.1:524-7241 GCA_964588425.1 uncultured Ruminococcus sp.
TGCCAATACTGATTTCAGTATAGTGCATTTGCTCAAAAAACGCAAGAACATTCCAAAGAACATAATGTACGAAGCCGTTATCGCCATTATCCTGTGCCTGATCTGGGATCATTTCACCGGATGGCGCGGATGGAGTTATCATTATGTTCTTCCTACAATCGCGGGGGGACTGTGCATCTTCTATTTTATTATGGGTATCGTTGACACCAAACGGCTCAGCACATATGTCCCCTACTTCATCACAAGCGAGCTTGCACTTCTCTTCTGCGCGATACTGCTGTTCTGCGGTCTGATGGAAGGCGTTGCAAGATACTTCACCGTCATCTCGATCGGAACAGGCCTCATCCTGCTCATTGCACAGATCGTTTTCCGCGGCAAGACTTTCGCATCGGAGCTGTATCGCTGGCTTCATATGTAATCACACACTTTTTTATTCACATCTATTGCAATCATCCAAAATTCGTGGTATAATTTCAGTATAAACTATAAATTTTCCATAACCCACAAATGCAAAGAAAGGCATGGTATTAAATATGAGCAGAATCAAAGTATTCACTTTCAACATCCGTACAGAAGCTCAGTGCGACGGAATCAATCAGTTCAAGCTCCGTAAGGAATATATCAAAGCGGAATTCCCCAAATACGAAGCTGATATCATCGGATTCCAGGAAACACAGCCGCATATGAAGCAGTGGCTCGTCGATAATTTCACAGATTACCATGTCTGCGGAATGGGACGCGGTGACAAACTCGACGGTGAAAGTAATGTTGTAGCTTACAGACGCGACAAGTTTGAGCTGATCTCGCTTGATACCTTCTGGCTTTCCGATACACCCAGACTTCCGGGTACACGCTTCTCCACTGACCAGAGCAGCTGTCCCAGAATCTGTACCTGCGCAGCTCTCTACCACAAGGAAACAGGCCGCGCATTCCGTCACTACAACACACACCTCGATCATGAGGGAAAATTCGCTCAGGCACAGGGAATCTCGCTCATCCTCAACAGAATCGCTTCCGATTACGCTGAGTGGCAGCTCCCTGTTATCCTCACAGGCGACTTTAACGTAAAGCCCGACAGCGTCGTTTATTCGTCCGTAATCGGATTCAAAGGCTGCGGCGCTCCCCTTATTGACGTAACAGAAAATGTAGGCCCCACATTCCATGCTTACAGACCTAATGAAGTCGGTCATAAAATCGACTTCATATTCACAAATCTCCCCTGCGATATTTCCGAATCGTTCACAGCGCGTGACGAAAAAGACGGCGTATATCTCTCCGATCACTATCCCGTAGGCGCGTATCTTGAACTCTGATCCATAACATCTCCAAGGAAGCAAATCAACCCCCTCATTATCAGAACGGAGTGATATTAATGAAATGTCCCGTATGCTCCTACGAAGACAGCAAAGTTATTGATTCCCGTCCGGTTGACGGAAGCAACAGCATCAGACGCCGCCGGGAATGCCCATCATGCCATACACGTTTTACAACATACGAAGTTGTCGATACGCTGACTCCGTTTGTTATAAAAAAAGACGGTTCCAGAGAACTTTTTGATTCCAACAAATTGCTTGCCGGTCTTCTCAAAGCCTGCGAAAAACGTCCTGTTGATCCTCAGTCTGTTGTGGAAGAAATTGAAGCTGCAATCAAAGGAAGCATGAAAACCGATATCACATCAAAGCAGATCGGTGAAATGGTCATGGATCGGCTGAAAGAACTCGACGAGGTCGCTTATGTGCGTTTTGCGTCGGTTCACCGCGAATTCAAAGATATCGACACATTCATGAAAGAAATCTCAAAACTCAAGCACTCACTAAAAAATAAGGATAAATAATTATGTATCTGTACATTGTAAGACACGGTCATCCTGTATATTCCCCAATTGAAATGCTGACGGAGACCGGTCACAAACAGGCACGTGCGCTTGCTGCAAGAATGGTTCAGAGCGGAATTACGAAAATTTACGCATCCCCCCTCAGACGCGCCCGCGAAACAGCAGAACCCACAGCCAACGCACTCGGTCTCCCGATCGGTATTGAGCCGTTCGCAAGCGAGAGTCTCACATGGTCACGCTTCGCATACACCAAACCCGACGGCGGTCAGAACTGGATCTGGTATATCGATGATCCCGCATCTCTCGTCAGAGGTGAAAACCGTAATGCCGGCGACAAATGGTACGACATCGAGCCGATCCGCACACGCCTTCCTAACGCAAAGGAAGATTACGAAGCCGTAATGCGCGAATCGGACGAGTTCCTCGCGAGACACGGATACGTGCGTGAAGGCAACGAATACAGAATCGAGAACCCGAACAACGAACGCATTGCCATGTTCTGCCATCAGGGGTTCGGTCTGACGTGGCTCTCGCATCTTCTCCGCATCCCCCCGAATATTTTCTGGACACAGTTCGACATCACCCACACAGGCGTCACGGTTCTCCATTTCCAGAACTACAAGAGCGGATTCACCGTTCCGAAAGTTCTCACGCTCTCCGATATGTCGCACATTTATGCGTCAGACGAGACCGACTACAAGTACCACACAGCGTTCAGAATCTGAAAAAAATCCACAATAAAAATAGCGTGCAGCTTTTTACATCTCACATGATGCAATCGGCTGCACGCTTTTCAGTTGTTCAGATTTTTATTTTTTTGTTATACCAAAGGCATTTCCGTCATTCTGAGCTTCGCGCATCCATAGGGATACAGCTTGATCTTCTCGGGTTGGGCGAGTTTTTCAAGTGAATTCGGCACCATCGCGCAGACGTTCGGGTATTTCTCATGCATACCCCAGTCGATCTTCACCATATCTGCTTCAAGCACTACGGGCGGATTCACTGACGAGAACGGGATCGGCGCAGTATTGTTTCTCACGAGCTTGAACTCATTGCCGCAGAACGCATAATTCCAGTCGCTCTTTCCGATAAGCTCATAGTCGCAGTACGGGAATATACGCTCAACTCCATTATCCTCATACTCTCTCATCTTGAGTTCATACTCGATCGGCAGAGAGAACACGAGCGAGCCACATTTTACAGACTTGAGATCGTGAGGTCTGTCGAAGATAACAGGTACTGTTTCGTACTCAACTGTTACAACGGTCTCCTCACCTGCAGGAATCGCAAATGTAAGATAATCTGTTTCATCGCTACACTCTCCGTTGACCTTGATGTTCTTTGCGAACGAGGGTACACGAACGACGAGATCGTATGCTTCATCGGCACGGCTTACGGTATATGTAAACTTATTCTCGAAAGGATATTCGGTGTCAAGTTTGATATCCGTGTTGTCTGTGCAGAGGTGGGACGGAACCGGAACTGCGCTGAGGATCGTGTTTCCGCTGTGCATGAATGCGGAGAGCGCGAATTTCGGCCATGCCTGATTGAAGTTTGCGGTGCAACAGCCATAGTTCGGTTCAAGTCCGAAGAGATGCGCTTCAGTACCGTTTGTGCCCCAGACTTTATGTTCATCATCGGGGAATCTGATGCAGGAGATCTGGTTGCTCATCTGGACATACTGATGTGTCCACATATCGTCGCTGATTGTTGCGGGAAGTGCATTGAATGCAAGAACCTCCAGCTTTTCCGCCCACTTCTTATCGCCCGTATATGCGTAAAGAAGCTCGTATGAATACATCTGTTCAGCCACCGAGCAGAGTTCTGTTCCCTGGATCGGGCTGAGACCTGCGAGACACTCGTCACCTGTGAACAACTCAACCGGTGTGCCGTTGAATTTATAGAGATGATTGTAGAGTTTGTCGGCAATTCCGGTATAAGGTACGCCGAGGAGCTCGTGCGATACTGCTTCGTACTTGAACATCATGCCCTTATTTACGATATGTGTCTCCCATGTCCATCTGCGTTCAGGTGTGATCCAGCGATCCATCATGCCCTCGTAATCTGCGCCCTGTTCCTTGAGAATCTTCGCAAGATCACGGATCCAGTCCTCGCCATAGATTGCGTAGATGCGGTTCATGGCGATGAATGTCTCAAACCAGCGAGCTTTACCCCATTCATGGAGACTGATAGTGCCTGCTTTCAGAAGATCATAGTAATTCTTCAGCGTGCGGTAGAGGATATCGGGAATTCTCTCATCTCCTGTGCAGTCGTAGTACACCGTGAGAGTCTTGCTGATGAGCTGAACCGCCCATGTGTCGTATTCGGCTCTCTTGTCGTCATCGCAGGGGCAGATCCATCCGTCCTCTTTCTGACCTGCAATAATTGCTTCAATGTACTTCTGAGCGCGAGCCATCATATCTTCATCACCGAGCAGGTATGCAAGCGGAATGAATCCGTCAAGCCAGTACGGCACTCTCTCCCAACCCTCGCGGTCACCGCCGATCCATGCGCTGTCCTTGATGTCAGGCCAGATTTTGTCGAGATTTCCCGACAGACCGTGTGCCTGGATGCTGAGCTGACGTCTGAGCCATCCGAGCGGCTTAATCTCTTTTGATGTAAAAAGATCCCATTTGTTTATCACAATATTTCTCCTTTGCGGAATATGTTGTTATATTTATTATATCACAATTATTCCGCACATAAATGTATGTAATTACACAAAATCATTGCTTTTATCACAATTTGTGGTATAATATTCCCGAAAGGATGTGATACCGTGGAAGGAATACTGCTTGACGGGGAAATCAGATACGTAAACTCGTCCCTGCGCTACTTCAGACAGAACGAATATCATATAACACGCTATTGCCCCGAGGACGTAATACTGCTCGTTTTCGACGGGGTTCTGCGCTTCACGGAAGACGGAGAGGATTACGAAGTCGCAAGCGGACAGTACCACATACAGCGGCACGGAACTCAGCAGACAGCGGCGTACCCGAGTGACTCGCCGAGATATCTGTACGTGCATTTTTTTGCCGAATGGACAGACGAGGGCGGAGATGGTGCAAATATACTTCCGAAGAAGGGGACTTTTTCGTACAGCGCACTCGAGGAAAATATAATGAAACTCGACCAGCTATGCCATAAAGGGGATTTGATGATCGCGCAGACAGCGGTATTTTATAATATCCTGAGTTCTCTTTATCTCAAATCATCCGAACACAAAGATTCCATCGGCAGCGAGATCGCGGAGTATATATCGCAGAACCTCACCGCATCGCTGACACTTGATGATATTGCAGTCAAATTCCATTTCAGCAAGAATCATATAATCAATATTTTCCGAAAAGAATACGGAATCACACCGGTCGAATATGCGCGCAATCTGCAGATCAGCCGTGCAAAGCGTTTGCTTGAGGTAACATCGGATACGGCAGAAAAGATTTCCGTTGAATGCGGGTTCAATGACTACGCACATTTTTACAAAACTTTCTGCAGGATCGAAGGAATTTCGCCGAGAGAATGGCGGAAACTCAAAAGAATATCACAGTAAAAAATACAGGACCGACTATTTGCAGCCGATCCTGTTTTCTCTATTCTTTTTTACCTTTGTTTTTCACATAAATCAAAATCACAGCGGCAGCTATCACCACGGCGGCAGCTATCCCGAAAAATATCAGACTTCCGTCGTCAGGACCGGCAACCACGATTGATGTAGGTCCGTCAGCTCCGCCGATGATTCCGACGCTTGAAAAAATTTCAGCAGTATTCATTCGCAATACCTCACTCACCGGTTACTCTCGCCGGCGACTTTCGCCGAATACTCTTCCCACGCTGTTCTTACTTGCGCCCATTCCTCATCCCCGAACAGTTCCGAGAAGAAGTACAGATCCGGCACACCAAGCTCAGCGTTCTTCAGCACACATTCGAGAGCTTCCTGCTTCGTGTTCGAGTTGAATCCGTCCATGTCAACAAGCACACCCGGCATGACTGCACGCGCAAATTCCGCACGGTACTTCATGATTGACAGAGGGGAGCGGAGATTCGGGTCGTAGTCGTGGATTCTGAACTGATCGCACACCGAGGAGAAATACGGATGCACGCAGCTCATGTTCACCAGCGCGTCCGGTTTCGCTTCCTTTGCGTATGCATAAATCGCATCGAACAGCCGCTTCATCATCTCAAGACCGTACACGCCTTTTTCGTATGCGACCGCGCCGCTCATTCTCGGGAAGCAGTCCATGAAGTCGACCTTGAATCCGTCGCATCCGCAGCATCCTTCGTCATCCGAGAGAAGATTATGCACAGCCGCTCTCAGTCTCGCGAGATATTTCGGATTCGTCGGGTCAGCGCAGTACGGCTCGCCGTCAACAAGTATGCACTCGTCCGCAGGAAGTCCCTCGGGATGCCAGCATCTGAACCACAGCACCACGCGGCGGCCTTTCTTATGCTGGATATCGGAGAAATCGCGGAGTGAGGGCCATTTTTCCTCATCTACCTCAAGAGTACCGTAGTTTTTCTGCCATTTATCGTCGATCATAATGCATCCGGGGTGCAGTCCAAGCTCGTCCAGCCTGTCGGAGAACTTGTCGTACACATCACGTCTTGCGAAAATAATCGGCTTTGTTCCGGGGTGGTAATTTCTGAGATTGCACTGCTCGCCCCATCCGCAGAAGATCGGCAGTTTCCACCACAGCGGCGCTTCCGACTCGGGAATATTCTTTCTGTATCCGAGGTTATCATACTGCCAGCGCGAATATTCAGCGAGAACCGCCATATCGTCCGCCCCGAATCCGCACCAGAGCATCGGGCTTTCCCACTCGCCGTCAACCACGGTATATCCCTCGAAATCAACGTCAAACCAGCATCCGTTTTCGCCC
>CAZPPN010000098.1:0-7174 GCA_964588425.1 uncultured Ruminococcus sp.
AGTTTTGATCAAACTTTTTCAAAAGTTTGCGGGTTTTTAGGGCAGCGCCCTGAATCGACCGTCGCAACGGTCGAAATCCCCAGGACATCCGAAAAGTTCCTTTTTTCGCTTCCTTTTTTCCTCGCTAAATGAAAAAAGGAAGAACAATATTTTTGCAAACCCAAAAAGGGCGTGCTGCAAATTACATTCTTAGATGTAAATGCAACACGCCCGTGTTTTTTATCTTGTTAAAATAAAGTACCCCAGTACAACCGCGCCGAGTATGATCCGGTACCAGCCGAATGACTCGAAGCTGTGGCGGCGGACAAATCCCATCAGGAATTTTATCGCAATAAGCGATACCGCAAACGCCGTGACAATGCCGACAATCATAACAATGACCTCGGTTGAACTGAACGAAAGCCCGAATTCAAGCGCGTATTTTGCAATTTTCAACAGGCTCGCGCCGAACATGACGGGAATCGCAAGGAAGAACGAAAATTCAGCCGCAGCAGTACGCGATACTCCCACGCACATCGCACCGATGATCGTTGAACCGGAGCGTGATGTTCCCGGAATGAGCGATAACATCTGGAACGCACCGACTTCAAGTGCGGTCATGTTCGACATATCGCGGACGGAATTTGTGCGGTAAACCTTGCCCTTGTGCCTGCGCTCGATCACGATGAATACGATACCGTAAACGATCAGCGCGGCGGCAACAGTTACATAATTGTACAGATATTTGTCGAGAATATCATCGAACAGAATTCCCACAATCGCCGCGGGAATCGCAGCAATCACGATTTTTGCCCACAGACGCCATGTGTCAGCCTGTTCTTCTTTCGACTTGCCGCGGCTCCACGGAAACAGCGTGTTCCGGTAGAGGATCAGCACGGCAAGTATTGAGCCGAACTGGATGACAACGCGGAACATCTCCATGAATTCCGGGGAAACGTCAAGATGTACGAATTCATCGAACAGGATCATGTGACCCGTGCTCGATACCGGCAGCCATTCGGTGATCCCCTGAACAACGCCGAGGAAAAACGCTTTCAGAATCTCAATAATCATAATACACCCCCAAAATTATCCGAGACGCATGATGTCGCCTGCATGAACGGGGAATGGAACTTTAAGTCTGAAGTACATCGACGGATGCGGTGCTGATTCGAGGTCTTCACCTGTGACGCTTCTGAGAGTATCGGCAGTAAACGACTGACCGATCTTTCCGGGAGATATGATCTCAACAGCATCACCGCGGACGAGTTTATTGCGCTGGATGAAGAGAACATCGTACATTCCGTCAAGTCCGGGCGAGAGTGTGTCGGTCACAGCAGTCGCGATGTACGCCTTTTCGCGGATGTAGCCGAGCTCTTTCACACAGTTTGCATCCTCATGCGGCGGCTTGAAGAAAAATCCCGTGCCGTATTCGCGGTGGCTTACTCCGTCGAGTTCGTTTGCCCATTCCTGTCTGAACTTGTATGCGGCAGGATCACGGCGGTATTCGTCGATCGCAAGACGGTATGTGTTCGTTACAACAGCAGTGTAATATGCGCTCTTGACACGACCTTCGATCTTGTAGCTTGATATTCCTGCTTCTTCAAGCTCGGGAATATGCTCGATCATGCACATATCTTTTGAACTCATGAAGAATGTCTCTCCATTCTGCTCTTCGGCATTGACGACCGACGGAATATCGGGACGGTTTGCTTCGCCCAGATCCATCGCGGTAGGTGAATATTTCCATCTGCACGACTGAGCGCAGGCACCGTGATTTGCGTCTCGTCCCGTGAAGTAATTCGAGAGGAGACATCTTCCGCTGTATGCGATGCACATGGCGCCGTGAACAAAAGTTTCAAGCTCCAGTGAATCGGGAATGTTCGCTCTGATCTCGCGGATATCGTTCAGCGAAAGCTCACGTGCGAGAACAACTCTCGATGCGCCGAGCTTGTGCCATGCAATGCACGCCTGAGCTGAGACAGCGCTTGCCTGAGTTGAGATGTGTATCTCGAGCTTCGGTGCGATCTCGCGGATCATCATAACAACGCCGATGTCAGCGACGATGACCGCATCAACACGGACAGCCTCGAGAAATTGTATGTACGCCTTCAGCTCATCGTACTCCGATGTGTGAGGCATTACATTGACCGTAACATACAGCTTTACGCCGTGGCTGTGGCAGAAATACACTGCCGCAATCAGCTCCTCACGGTCGAAATTGGTGGAAGCCGCACGCATACCGAAGTTTTTGCCTGCGAGATAAACTGCGTCAGCTCCGTAGAGAACGGCGGCTTTGAGTTTTTCGTAATTTCCGGCGGGGGAAAGAAGCTCCGCCTTTTTAAGGTTTCCGCCCATATCAGAAATCGAGGCAGAGACGTGCTTCAACTACCGAACGGACATATCCCGCAGCTTCGAGATGCTTGGGATTGTTCTGATAGCCTGCGAGAGCTTCAACGGATTCAAACTCGGAGTCAAGCATCATGTCGGCGTTGGAGGAGGGAAGACGGTCTGTTACTACTTTGAGAGAGAGCATTCCGTCGATCTGACCGTTGAGCGCTTCAAGACGGCGCTTTGCCTCGGCACGTGCTTCTGCTTTTTCTTCTTCGGTGAAGGATTCCTTGAGTTTCCAGAGAATTATATGCTTTACCATGATTTAACGTTCCTTTCGTTTTTCGGTTATACATTCATAATGATCGGCAGGATCATCGGCTTGCGTTTTGTCTTTGAGTAGAGATATTTTGTGAGCGCATCCTTGACATTCGTCTTGAGCTGAGTCCATTCGGTCACACCCGAGTCGAGCGTGTCGCAGAGTACGTCGCGTACAAGCTCACGAACATTGTCCATAAGCTCCTCGCTTTCACGAACATATACGAAACCTCGTGAGATGAGGTCGGGGCCTGAGATGATCGTTGCTTCATCAACATCAACGGTTGCAACAACGACGATAAGTCCGTCCTGCGCGAGGTGGCGTCTGTCTCTGAGGACAATGTTTCCGACATCCCCGACACCGTATCCGTCAACGAGCATACGTCCTGCCGGAACTGTACCGTTCTTCTTGCAGGAGTTGTTTGTCAGCTCGAGAACCTGACCGATGTCCATGATGAAGATGTTCTTCGGATCCATGCCCATGTACTCAGCCAGCTCCTTGTGCTGCATGAGATGGTGATATTCGCCGTGGATGGGCATGAAGAATTTTGGTTTTGTGAGTGCGTGGATCAGCTTGAGCTCTTCCTGGCAGGCGTGTCCCGATACATGAACAACAGCCTCGTCGTGGTATACGCTGACACCCTTGCGGTACATTTCATTGATGATGCGTGATACGAGCTTTTCGTTTCCGGGGATTGCGTGAGATGAGAGTACAACGAGGTCTTTCGGCGTCAGCTCAACCTGCGAGTGGTCCGAGAACGCCATTCTGTAAAGCGCGGACATCGGCTCACCCTGCGAACCCGTGGTGATGATTGTGATCTGTTCAAGCGGATAGCGGTTGATGTCAGCGATGTCGATCAGTACTCCGTCCGGCACTTCCATGTATCCGAGACTTACCGCAGCTCCGACAACATTGATCATGCTTCTGCCGGTGATCGCAACTTTTCTGCCGAATTTCACGCTGGAGTTGATGATCTGCTGAACACGGTGGACGTTTGAAGAGAATGTCGCTATGATGATGCGTCGGTCGGTGTTCGTCATGAAAATATTGTCAAGCGATGCACCTACTTTTCGCTCGGACGGCGTGAATCCCGCGTGGTCGACATTCGTACTTTCGCACATGAGAAGCAGGATACCCTCGCGGCCGTATTCTCCGATTCTTGTGAGGTCCATCATTTCTCCGCCGATCGGGGAAACATCGAGCTTGAAGTCGCCTGTGTGGAGAATTACTCCGGCAGGTGTTCTGATCGCGATCATGCAGGCGTCGGCGATCGAGTGGTTGGCTCTGATGAATTCGCACTTGAACACGCCGAGCTTGAGGATAGTGCCTGCCGTAACGGTTACAAGCTCTCTTTCGCCGAGGAGTTTGTGCTCAGCCAGCTTGCTTTCAAGGATACCGAGCGTGAGTCTTGTGCCGTAAACGGGAACGTCAATGAGCTTGAGCAGATAGGGGAGACTTCCGATGTGGTCTTCGTGACCGTGAGTGATGAGAATACCTCTGATCCTGTCGGCATTTTTTTCGAGATAAGTGAAGTCCGGAATAACGAGATCGACTCCGAGCATATCTTCATCGGGGAACGCGAGACCGCAGTCAATGATTATTATATCGTTTTCGTATTCGATTACAGCAAGGTTTTTTCCGATTTCGTTAAGTCCGCCCAGCATCATTACGCGAACCTTGCTGACCTGTTTCTTTGCCATAAAAATTCCTTTCAGTATTACTTTATCGTGTAAATCGAACATATGTAGCTTTTGAATAATCTGCATCCGAAACGGTAAAATTCTCCTTTGATTACTCCGCGGCTGTTTGCGTACACCTGTAGAAACCGTCAGCACACAAAACTACCCCTGTGTGGACTGCCTGAGTGAATTTTTGAGCAGACAAAAAAACCTCGCGGATATATGCGGAGCTGCTTCCGAAAATGTGTTCCATTAGTCCGGCAGTCGTTTTCCGAAGGCGGCGGAGCGTTATGCCTGTCATGGAACAGCTATTATATTGTGGATTTTCTGTAAATTACCGTTTCCGCCGTTCGTACACCGTGTACCGAGAGCCGGCGGCAAATTAACCTGTATATATTATACACCCAGTTTGCCAATACGTCAAGATGTATATTTTTGAAACTTGTTAAATTATTTGCAGACCGCATATTACTCACCAGCATGACAGTCCCACAATCAACGCGACCGTGCCGATCAGAGCTGAAGAAGCTGCCGCACCGAGAGCAAACGCAAGTCCCCTGCTGCGGAACGGATTTTTGCTTTTGTGCGGAGCGAAACAGTCGAGTGCCTGACGTACAATCATTTCAGCTTCAGCCGCAAGACCGGACGCCGATTCCTTTCCTGCGATATCGTCGAGAAGATGCTGATATCCGTTTTTCTGCGCGTCGGAATCTGTTTTCCGTACTGCATCGTCTTTCAGCACAAGATACGCTTCATCGAAATACTTTCCGCCGATATTTTTTATGTGATATATTCGTTTCTGACATCCTCTCAGGCTGATCATTTTTCGTTCTCCGTTTTCGCTGTTGGTTATTTTATAATCTATTCTCGCCACGCCGGATCGGATATATGCACCGTGTCAGTGAAAAAATATTCTTGCCAGAGAGCATGACAGAAATATCGAGAAGATATAGACGAAAAATGCGGCAGGAAAGACGTATTTTGTGCTGCGGACTCTTGTTGCCGAGTAGTAAACCGATATCACATAAACTATTGTGTCGCCCGATCCGAGAAGAACTGATGCGGCAAAGCTCTCGAAGCTGTCAGCGCCGAATGTGTCGAGAACGGAAGAATACGCCGCAGTCGACGCAGATCCCGAAAACGGCTTTGTGATCACAAGGGGAATGATTCCACTCGGGATGCCGAGAAATTTGCAGACAGGTGAGATGAATGAAGAAATCCCCCGGGCGGCACCGCTTGCATTGAACAGAGAAAGCGACACGATCAGCAGAGTCATTGTCGGCAGAATGTTCACGATCGTTCTGAGACCCTCGGACGCTCCTTTGATGAATGAGGCGGTGAGAGAACTGTCTTTCATAAAACAGACGCACAGAACGGCGAGAACGAACGGAACGGCGGTCAGGGAGAGAGTTTCGGCGGCGTGTGTCATTTTCTTCTCCGTGTATATCCGCAGATTTTTGCTGTGATTACGGCGAGGGCGGCGCACATGACCGACGATATCCACACCGGCACGATGATGGAATACGGTCTGAGAGATCCTGCGGAACGTCTGAGCGCGATCAGAGTTGTGGGAATCAGATTGAACGATGCCGTGGCGAGAATTGTGAATGTCGCCATGTCAGCGGTTGTGGTGTGCGGATCGGGATTGGCGGAATCAAGCTCACGCATTGCGGAAAGAGCGTAAGGCGTGGCGGCATTTCCGATTCCGAGAAGATTTGCAGATATGCATGAGACGATCTCGCGCTGTCCTTTTCCGGTTTTCCATGTGTCGGGGAAAATCAGACGGAGAAACGGTGAGAGAGCACGGCACAGACGGTCGAGTATTCCGGAATCTTTGAAAACTTCCATAACGCCGCACCACAGACAAGCCATACCGCACATTTCGATCGAAAGAGACACGCTTCTTGATGCACCGTCGATCATTGCGTTGGTGAGCATCCCGAAATTTTCCGAGAACAGTGCCCAAATCAGCGAAAACAGAGTAATTGCGACAAAGCATTTTGATATCATACGGCATACCTCCCGCGTTTGCGACACTAAACTTCAAATTGAACGGTTATTTTGCCAAATGCAATGCAAAAATAACAAAAATTGTCAATAAACCCCTTGACAATACGATTGGTATATGTTACAATAAATTAACTGAAAAAGCAAACAGCACATAATGTCAAGGAGAAATAGCAATGAAGTCACTCGGTACTGTCAGAAAAGTTGATGAACTCGGAAGAATCGTCCTCCCGATTGAAACCAGAAAAAGATTAGGTCTCGGCCCCAAGGATCCTGTCGAAATTTTTGTTGAAAAAGACAGAGTTATCCTCAAAAAATACGAGCCTTCCTGTATTTTCTGCGGAAGCAGCGATGATATTGTTGTATATAAAGAAAAGAGAGTCTGCAAATCATGTCTGAAAGAACTCGCAGGCATTGATGAGTGATCTTTATTTGAATTATATTTGAAATCGGCTTCGATATTCCTGTCCGTACCCTGCGGGCGGGAATTTTTTTGATTAACAGATTTCGATAAAGTACGAAAAATTAACATCAAACGATACTTTTCGCTGTGTTTCGACATAATACGATTGAAAAAGCAAAATTTCGGTGGGTAACCAATAATAACCAATTCGGCGTGACCGTCAAACAAAAAAACCGCCGCGGAACATTATCCCGTGACGGTCATTTGTGTTTTATTGCTAATCTTATCTTTTCTTTGTTTGGATTTCGTAGAGCGCCTGCATGATGAATTCTTCAACCTTTACAGCACCCTTGTCATCTCCTGCTCTTGTACGTACGGAAACAGCGCCTTCGTTCATTTCTCTCTCACCTACTACGAGCATATAGGGAGTCTTCTTGAGCTGAGCTTCACGGATCT
>CAZPPN010000099.1:0-7133 GCA_964588425.1 uncultured Ruminococcus sp.
CGTGCATCGGCGAGTTTGTGCAGTCTTTCGGATGCCCCGATCTTCTCGATGGATGCCGCACAATCATCAATACACACAATCATCCCGACCACTTCAATCAGACAACCGTTGATTCGCTCGGTCACGCAGAGCTTCATTCAATGAAATCGGGCGATGTTCTTGAAACTGACAGCCATATCATCACCGCATATGCCGCACATCACGGAACGGTAAATGACGGCGTGCATTTCGTCATCGAGAGCAAAGCTGACGGAAAGAGATTCTTCTACGGCTGTGACGGCGCATGGCTGTTGTACGATACCGCATGGGCGATGATGAATCAGAAGTTCGATCTGATGATCTTCGACTGCACGATCGGAGATATCGCAGGCGACTACCGTGTGTTTGAGCATAACAACGCCGATATGGTGTATCAGATGAAAGAAGCGTTCAGAACCCGAGGCTGCTGCGATAATTTCATGGTGTCGCACCTCGCAAGAACCCTTCATCCGCTGACGCACACCGAAACCGATGCCGCACTCGCAAAATACGGTATCAGAGCCGCACATGATAATATGGTGGTTGAAATATAAAATAGACCTGTCGCAATTAGAAAAGTTTTGATCAAACTTTTTCAAAAGTTTGCGTTTTTTTAGGGCGGTGTCCTAAATCGAGCTTCGCAAAGCTCGAAACACTCAGGACGTCCGAAAAGTTCTTTTTTCTTCTTTTTCCTTGCTAAAGAAAAAAGAAGAGCAATATTCAGTAACACACAAAAGACGTGTCGCAAATTACATTCTTAAATGTAAATACGACACGTTTTTTATATTCATTTGATTTCCTCAGCCATGGCAATCAGCTCATCCACCATAATGTATCCCGCATCCGGAATCAGAATATTCGACATACCTATCGAGGATTCGTATATGTCCGGTGCGAACAGCTCGCGGATCGGGATATATTTATTGCATCCGTTAGCAAGATTGACGGGAATGTTGTGCTTGATCGGGGATCTTTCTTTCAGCATCTTCCCGAATTCAACGTAAATCTCACCCGGCATGCCATAGAACGCGGTCTCACCGATACGGATTACCTGAACGGGACAGGGTACTTTGTGCGCGCCTTTTTCTTCGCATATCTTTATTTCGCGCGCATAGAAGAGATCACGCTCACCCGGATTGTCTTCGGCAAGCACAGCGTCAGCCCATCTGATCAGCTCAGCGTCCGGTACTCTCGCGTCGATTTCCATGATCCGCAGAGATGCCGCGATCGTGTTGTCCTCAAAAACATCCGTCGCAAGCTCAAGTGTACGCGCAGTATCGGCGGCAAGCATATGACCCATGCGCTTGTAGTGTTCGGGATAGTTGTGGAAGCCGTTTGGATCGCAGTGGTTGATATTTCCGCAGAATCCGTTGATGAATACCGGCATGAATGACTCACCGTACAGCTTACGCAGAGTTTTCCGCATCTCACCCGGGTAGTCGCTCGAGAATTTCTTTCCGCCCACACAGTCACAGTGGCAGGCATAGTTGACGATCACGCCGTACTGAGTGCCGTCTGCATTGTCGATTCGCAGTACACCGACCTCGGGATCAATCTCGCCGTACGGCTTTGCGTCATTACTGCGCCATGTGTGAAGCGATCCGTCTGAACTTATGTAGTTCCTGTAATACGCGATTTTGTCCTCATAACCGAGCGCAAAACTGAGCTTAACGTCACGCGCACGCTGAGCGGCAAGGCAGGCACTGTCGATTATACGCCGCTCGAGAAAGTCAACATACCAGTCGTCGATGTGGACGAAATCTCCCCATGTCTCAACTGGAGCTGATGTGTGGCTGTGAGTCGCGCAGATCATGATTCCGTCTGGAGACATACCGAGCCGCTGTGCGATGATGTTACGTGCCTTCTCGCATGATTCCATCGGCACAAGTATGGTGTCGCATGAGATTATCACCGCTTTTCTGCCGTCGTTTTCAAAATAAACAGCTTCGGCGTAAAGTTCCTCGCGTACTCCGTCGGCATTGCGAACTTCAAAATATCCGGGGATCTCCATACCCAGCATCGGTGTGATATCGGTTTCGTATATTCCGCATCTGATCATGTTCTCTCTCCTTTGTGATTTGATTAAAATGTACTCTCTGTCTTAATTATACACGAAAACACAAAACCGTTCAATACTTTCTGTACCGAACGGCTTGTTTTTTGCTTTGAATTTTCAGAGAATCTCAGCGGCGAATCCGAGAGCGTCAACTGCGGCTTTGATATCTGCAGCATCAACTTTTTCGGGAACCTTGATTTCCGCACGTCCGAGCTTGAGATCGATCTTTGCAGAACCGCCGAGCGCTTTGACTGCGTTTTCAACCTTTGCGGCGCATTTTTCACAGTGCATACCTGTGATCTTGAGGTTTACTGTCTTTTTCTTGGAAAATAACATGATTTTTCTCCTTTTGATTTATATTATATTGTCTGTTTACAGCTTGAGCGAGCGGAGTCTGAGGGCGTTTCCTACCACACAGATGCTCGAGAGTGACATTGCTCCTGCAGCGATCATCGGTGTCAGCGAGATTCCGAAGAAGGGGTAGAGTATGCCTGCCGCAACGGGGATGCAGAGTACATTGTACCCGAATGCCCACATGAGGTTTTCGGCAATGTTCCGCATCACGGCATGACTCAGCTTCACGGCGCGGGCGGCATCGGTAAGATCACTCTTGACGAGAACGACACCTGCCGATTCTATCGCGATATCGGTTCCGCGTGCGACAGCCATACCGCAGTCAGCCATAGCGAGAGCCGGAGCATCGTTCACACCGTCACCGATCATGACAGCATAGTGCCGTTCGGTATTGCCGTAGAATTCGCCGGTCATGATTTTCTCGATATACGCGGCTTTTTCGTCCGGCTTGACCCCCGAGATCACATGAGCAATTCCGGCTTCTTTTGCGATTGCCTTTGCGGTTGTGTCACAGTCACCGGTCAGCATGATTGTGTCAAGTCCGAGGGAAGAGAACATCGCGACAGCATCTTTGCTCGATTCCTTGATTTTGTCGGAAAGCGCAATAATGCCGATTACTTTATCATTTTTGGCGAAGATTACGGGTGTTTTTCCGTCCTGCGCGAGTTCGCCCAGCTTTGATAAAACTGAGCTGTCAATGGCGATACCGGATTTTTCGATGAAATCGGCGTTTCCGCCGCGGATCATATCTCCACCGATCATACCGCTTACACCGCCGCCGAATGTCTGGGAAAAATCATCGACAGCCGATGCTTCAACACCGAGAGAGTCCGCGTGACCGACAATTGCAATGCCGATCGGGTGTTCACTCATTGATTCAAGGGACGCCGCATATCCGAGCAGCTTGCGTTCGTCACATCCGAATGCACATATGTCGGACACACTCATTTTTCCTTCGGTTATCGTTCCGGTTTTGTCGAGAACCACTGCGGACGCTTTGTGAAGAACGTCAATTGCATCGGCAGATTTTATGAGAATTCCGTATGACGCGCCTCTGCCGACACCGCACATTACTGCTGTCGGAGTTGCGAGACCGAGCGCACACGGACAGCTTATGACGAGAACCGAGATGCCGAACCCGACAGCCTGATGCAGAGAATCACCGAATACTGCCCAGAGTACGAACGTCAGCAACGCAATCGAGCATACGACGGGAACGAAAATTCCGCTTATTTTGTCTGCGAGCTTCTGTATCGGAACTTTGCTCGATGCCGCATCTTCAACAAGCTGTGTGATCTTTGATACGGTTGTATCTTCACCGACATGAACAGCTTCGATTTCCGCATAGCCAGAGGTGAGGATCGTACCGCAGATCAGCGTGTCGCCGACTTCTTTCTGCACGGGAACGCTCTCTCCGGTAATTACGCTTTCGTCAGCCGATCCGCCTCCGCTTGTGATCACACCGTCACACGGAACAGCGGAACCCGAACGCACGATAACGCAGTCGCCTTTCTGAAGCTCGTCCGAGTTTACGACAACGATACCGCCGTCACGGATAACCTCAGCAGTTTTGGGTGTCAGCGCCATCAGCTTGCGTACTGCATCGGATGTGTGACGTCTTGCACGTGATTCGAGCGTTCGTCCGAGCGTGATCAGCGTAAGGATCATGGTAACCGATTCGAAATAAAGCTGTTCGGTGTAGTGATGAATGTCATCTCCGCGCGAGAATCCGATCAGCATCACGCCGAGGATGTAAATACCGTAAGCGAGGGAAGCCGCCGCACCTGTCGCAACGAGTGTGTTCATGTTCGCGCTCTTGTGTCTGACAGCCGCGAGTCCGTCGATGAAGTAGCTTCGGTTGATCAGAATAACGGGAATTGTCAGAACGAGCTGAGCGGATGCGTAAATGATAGGTGCGATGCCTGAGCCGTGCGGTGACATGAATCCGGGCAGCGGCAGAGACAGCATATGTCCCATAGTGATGTACATCATTGCAGTCGCGAATACTGCGGAGAAGATCAGCCGCTTCAGCATTGAATGATATTTTTCCGCATCATCCGCGCTGTCAGAGGATCGCTTTACCCATACGCCTGCCGAATAGCCTGCATCTGATACGGTTTTGAATATTTTTTCGTCGTCAAGAATGTTTTCGTCAAACGTGACCGTCATCGAGTTTGTCATCAGACTGACCGTGACATCCTCGCATCCGTGAGTGGCAGAGACAGCTTTTTCAACCGCAGCCTGACAAGCCGCGCATGACATTCCGCCGACGGAGTATTTTCTTGTTGTCATTGATTCACCTGCTTTGATTTGATAATGGAAATTTCCGGGAATTCAGTTAGCCGACGGTAACTGATGGCTTTGGAAAAAGCGAAAACCCGTTGGTGTTCAGATTTCCGCACCGCTTAGCAACAGTTTTGTTATATAAAGAGCCGCGTTGTCGTTCTGGAGATTGTACGCAAGAGGTATGGGTTCACCGATTCCTGCCGCGACACAGCTCACACTGCAGTTTACTGTGAGAGTTTTGCCTGTGCCGATTTCGCCTGAGGTAAGACGTGAGAACGCCGCGTTAATCAGCCCACCATGAGTTACTCCGATGACGGTATGTCTGCCGGAGATGTCAAGCATATCGTCGATCGCTTTCATCATACGTGATGCCGCCTGTGGAACGCTTTCAACATTTCCCGCCTGTTTTTCGCCGCCTGGGTACAGCCTTTTTCTCTCGTCAAGCGTAAGGCCGGAGAGACTGCCGTAATCGCGTTCGATGAGATTATCGATTATGTGCGGTTTCACGATACCGAGAGTGGACGTAATGTATTCCGCAGTATCAGCCGCACGGGAGAGAGGGGAAGTGCATACCGCGGCGAACGAAACGCCGTTGTTTTTTGTTCCCTCGATCAGTCGCGATAATCCTGCCGCCTGAGCATGACCTGCCTCGTTGAGCGGAACATTTTCACGTCCCTGAAGCCGCTTGATCTGGTTCCAGTCTGTCTGACCGTGACGGATTAAGCAGACGAGCGTGCGCCCTTCAAGAAGATAACGCGCGGCGTGCGACGGACTGACGATAATATAAGGGGACATCGGTAATATTCTGCCGTGTGTGAATCTGCCCATAGTATTCCCCCCTTTAATAAAATATCTGTTCTTACATTTATTATTATACATGATGTATTCATCAAAGTCAACAAGTCTGAAAATATTGGAGTAAAAAAGAGGGAACAGATTTTTTGTCCGTTCCCTGAATGTGGTTTTATTCTTTGCTGTAATCTTTCTTTTTTCCGGCGAACGGTTCGTATTTTGCAATAATCTCCTGAATCTCGGGAATATCCTTGATTTTGTCCCATATATCGCATGAACGGATGTACTCAAGTTCCCGTGCAACTTCATTTTCTTCGCATGAGCTGTTGGTTTTGACTCCATCATGTATCAAATCTCGTACAAGAGCTGATGTGTGTACTCTCATTCTCGGAAGATCATCAAACATTTTTGCGTGATAGAATCCCTTTTCGTAATACTGTACTGCAGTATCAATATCATCGAGCATGACATATCGGTTTGCGATCCACAGATACAGCTCGCCAAGATCGTAATGACAGAAACCGTAATCTTCGTCATCAAAGATCAGCTTGATTAGAGATACTGATTTTTTGAGTAACCTGATCTGCTCCGTTGGGTCTGACGGATCTGACCACAGAGCGGCGTTTCGGATATGAACTTGAAGTTCGTACATTATTTCCCAGATGGTTTTACGTGATTGTTCCCACCATTCCTTTGTGCCGCGATCAAAACAGTTTTCTGTTTCAATTTCCTGACATAAATACATCGGCGGCAGGCGTTTCGCTGTTTCAACCGCTTTTTCCGTGTCTCCGTCGAGTACATAAAGTCCGCCGAGAATAGAGAGTGCCGAATAACGTGCGGAGTCAAGGGTACATTCATCAAGTACACGATCGCAAAGACGGTACAGTTCATCCTTGTGTACTTCATTGCCGTAAGGATCTTTGCAGTTAGGATCATAGTTGAGCGCCCACATATATTTTTCAATAATCCGCCAGTCATTCGGATATTCCTCATATGCTCTGACGGTGAGTTCATATGCTTCGTGATCTTTGCCGATGGAGTTCAGCCTGCGGTATTCGTCAAAATATGCGTTGATTTTCCGTTCGTTTTCGGCGGTATCAAGACCGAGAATTTCATCTGCCGACACTCCGAAATACGACGCGAGAGGGATTACCATTGTGATGTCAGGGTAAGTTTCGCCCGTTTCCCGCACTTAAAGATATTGGTTATGTATGAGTGCCTACGCCTACTTGCATAGGCACTCATATCTTTGTTTTTACTCAATTTTGCCGATTTGGCGGTAGTAGATGTCAATATTCTGCTCACGCATACCGTCCACGGTGGTTGCTTCGTGAATGACGATCTTTTCAATCAGCGTATTCAGAAGCTCCGCTGTCAGTTCGGTGGGGTTGGCATACTGTTTGAGAAGTGAAATCCAAGTCTCCGCATCGACAGTTGTTTGCTTTTCAGATTCAAGCTCGGCAGACAGCCTTTCGATCTTCTCGGTAAGCTCCTGCTGCTCGGTCTGATATTTCTGAGACATCATGTTGAAGTTGTACTCCGTGATACGACCGTCCGACCAGTCCTCATACAGCTTCGCAAACTTGCGGTCAACCTCTGCTCTGCGCTTTTCGGCTCTTGTAAGCTC
>CAZPPN010000100.1:0-6425 GCA_964588425.1 uncultured Ruminococcus sp.
CCTCAGCTCTTGTATTTGTGCCGCAAAAACAATAAAATATATATACAGCACATCTGCTGATCGGATCAACGATTTCACTCATGTGCCATCGGCTATCACAATTGACCTAACGGAGCATTTATGAAAGATTTTTGGAGCGAAAACTCGAAAATTATCGGCAAGCTTATACTTAATCAGTTCGGCGCGACTTTCCTCGGGATCATGGTAATCACCGCGGCATCCGCAGCCGAAAGTCAGAGAAGCTGGCTCATGCTGTTTGTAAGCTGTTTTGCCACAGCATTTTACTTATTCCTTTTGTACAACGTAATCTGGGAAAAAGGCGGTCAGGACCGTATCAGAATCGACGGAGGACGCGCATCCCGCAAGCCTCTCACGGGACTCTGGGTGTCGCTTATTGCCAACATCCCGAATTTTGTCATTGCGCTGATCATTCTTATATCCGATCCTTTCAAGGGCACGCAGGAATGGGCAGGAACGCTCAATGTAATCGGTCGTTCGCTTGCGCTTTTGTGGGAGGGTATGTATGCAGGTGTTGTATCCTACTTCTCGCCTCGCAATCCTATCATTCATCTGCTGTGCATCTTCCCTGCTGTTTTTGTTACCGCAGTCGGTTATTTTATCGGACTGAGCAACAAGAGGATCATGTCGGTATTCGAACTGAAGCAGCCTAAGAAATAATTTTTCATCCGCAGTATCATGCAGAACGGTACTGCGGTTTTTCTTTTCTGTTTTCTATCACTCCGGTATAAACCGTTTTATTATATCGAGGAATATTTCCCCGTATTTTTCGGCTTTTGCTTTACCGACGCCCTTGACATCAAGGAATTCATCCATATTCCGGGGCATAAGACTGCACATATCGTACAGAGTTGCATCTGTGAATATGACGTATGCCGGAACCGACATCGCTCTGGCAAGAACATTCCGCTCCGCTTTGAGTTGTTCGAGAAGTCCTCCGTTCTGAAGATTTGCGTGAGGGACTTCTTTTTTTCTTTTTGTTTTTATCTGTGCGGCAGTCAGAGCTTCTTTCATATACACATGAACGCCGCCGTAGAGGATATCTCTCGCTTTCGGGGTAAGTGTCGGGATGCGATATATTGAGCTTTCGTCGACAGCGAGATATCCCTGAATCCTGAGCTGGTCGATGATTCCTCTGATATATTTTTCACTCGAGCCTTTCATGATTCCGTATGTCGAAACCGAATCGAGGCCGTGTTTTTCGATCTGTTCATTCATAGATGCGCGGAGAATTGCGGCTATTGTACCGGATCCGTATGTGTTGCCTGTTCTCGCGATACATGATAGGATCTTCTGCGCGTCCACGGTTATATCCTTGATGTTGTAGTCTCCCGTGCAGTTTGAGCAGTTGCCGCAGTTCTCTTCCTCTGTGTCTTCTCCGAAATAACGTATCAGATACGCTCTCAGGCATCCGAGGGTACGGCAATAGTCTGTCATCTTAGCAAGGCGGTCAAGCTCAAGCCGTCTCAGTTGTTCGGCAGCTTCGGGCAGTATGCCGGGAATCGGTTCGGATTTATCTATGAGAAATTTATTCAGCACGATGTCTGATTCGCTCCAGAGAAGCACACATTCCGCCTCTTCTCCGTCACGCCCTGCACGTCCTGCTTCCTGATAGTAGCTCTCTACGTCTTTCGGCATATTATAGTGGATAACGAATGACACGTTCGATTTGTCGATACCCATGCCGAATGCGTTGGTAGCAACCATCACACGGCATCTGTCGTATATAAAATCATCCTGCGCTTCGTGGCGTTTCTCGTCAGTCATTCCTGCGTGATACGCTGAGGCAGAGTAACCGTTATCCTTCAGAAGCCGAGCGATTTCGTCAACGAGATTCCTCGTGCCGCAGTAGATGATTCCGCATTTTTCAGTGTATCTGTCACGCATCAGTTTGAGAAGTTCGCCGCTTTTGGAACCTTTTGTTGTCGGGATAACTTCAAATGACAGGTTCGGTCTGTCAAAGCCTGTCGTTATCTCAAACGGGTTATCAAGACGCAGGAGAGATGATATATCCTCACGAACTCTTTCAGTTGCTGTCGCTGTAAATGCCCCCACAACCGGACGTGACGGCAGTCTGTCGACAAAATCGGCGATTCCGAGATATGCAGGTCTGAAATCCTGTCCCCATCCGGATACGCAATGCGCTTCGTCAACGGCTACAAGAGATATATCAATCTCTGAGTAGCACGCAAGAAATCCGTCCGATTCAAGACGTTCGGGTGCTATGTAGACGATTTTATAAACACCGTGCCGCATATTGTCGAGGACTTTATAATACTGACCTGCTGACAGCGAGCTGTTGATATATGCGGCTCTGACTCCAGACTGAACAAGCGCTGCGACCTGATCCTTCATCAGTGAGATAAGGGGAGAGATTACAAGCGTTATTCCCGGGAACATGATCGACGGGATCTGGTAGCATATCGACTTTCCCCCGCCTGTCGGCATAATTGCGAGAACGTCCCTGCCGGATATGATGGAGTCAATTATCTGCTCCTGTCCGCCGCGGAACGAATCGTGTCCGAAGTATTCTTTGAGTATTCTTGATTTTTCAGATGTCACCGTTTTCCTCACTCAGATTTGCTTTCCGTCAAAGGTTTACGCGCGGCGATGTACCAGCGTTCCGTTGTATCGGTCGGTGTTTCAAAATTATAGCCTGCTGACACTTCAACAAGCTCAAGTCCGCATTTTTCAAGAGAATTCTTTACCGCTTTTATGCCGTATGCGCGTTCTCTGTGCGATCCGTCACTTCTGTGCCAGAGTCCTTCCTCGTCTTCTTCAAATACTGTAAGGAAGAAATCGACCACATCGCCGTTTTTTGACAGTTTATTGCTCCAGCAGCACATGACACCGTCATCCTCGAGGATATAGTCACGGTCTGCGTACACTGTTCTGAATTTATACGGTGTGTTGAGATCGAAAAGGAAAACTCCGCCGGGTTCGAGATAATTTGCTACAAGCGAAAAACAGGCGAGAAGATCGTCCCGGCTGTCGAGATGATTGATTCCGTCGAGGCAGCATACGGCGGCGTCAACCGTTCCGTAAAGCTCGAACGAACACATATCCCCTGCTATGAAGAGGATATTATCAAACCCTTCCTCTCGCGCTCTCTGATCGGCAACCGCAAGCATCTCATCCGAGATATCAAGAGCTGTAAGATCATATCCGCGTCCTGCAAGCTCTACTGTCATGCTTCCCGTACCGCATCCGAGCTCAAGCACCGATTTGATCTTTTTTTCAGGCGAATATTTTGTGAAGGATTTTTCTATGAAATCAGCCCACTCGTTATAACTGACGGTATCGTTAAGTCTGTCATATACGGGAGCGAGCACACTGTATCCGTATAGCATATCAGTCATCCGCGCTTTCTTTTGAATCTATGGTCATTCCGTCGGTCTCTATGAATTTCGGATCCTTGACATCTTTCTGTTCAAGATTTCTCAGAACCATATTATATCCGTCAGAACCGTATTTCAGAGCGCGGTTGATTCTGCCGATCGTGGCTGTACTGAGTCCTGTCTTTTCGGTGATTTCTGTATATACTTTATTTTTATCAAGCATTTTTGCGCCGCACAGTCTTTTCGCCATTTCGTTTACTTCTTTGATTGTACAAAGATCGTCGAAAAAATTGTAGCAGTCTTCAATGGTTTCAAGTGATAATATTGCTTCAAAGAGGTAATCTTTTGCTTCACTTCTTCTGTCTTTTGCCATGACTTCCTCCGTTATTTCCGGTAATATCCTTTATATTATACTACATCAATTTAACAAAGTAAAGTGCTGAAACGGTATTTTTTGAACAAAATTTTTTGTTTTTTATCTGTGTTAATCTGAAATTTACTTATTCCTCTTTACACAGGCTTCTGTTTTGTGCTATAATCCGATTATAAGATATTTAATGGAGTTTCTGAGGATAACAATGCGTATTACAAACATCGGAATCAAATGCGGAATCTCTCTGCGTGCGGCTGTTGCGTCGGATTTTCACTCACGTTCGTCGGATATGCGGATTGAAAAGTCTCTTGCGCTTATAAAAAATGCGTCTCCCGATCTGATATTATGCCCCGGGGATATTATGAACTCGACACACGAGCGATCTGTTCTTGATGCGGATAATCTGAACGGACTTGAATTTCTGACAAAGCTGACAGAGACCGCGCCTGTTGTGTATTCGATCGGCAATCATGAGCATGGTATGAATGAGGATAACAATCGTGTTCTTGCGGAGCGTGGGATAATTCTGCTCGACAATGACTCTGCTGAAATCTGCGGCATCACTGTCGGCGGTCTGACTACCGGATATCGGAAAAACAAAACGGAATACAGTTCACCGCCGGTTCCGGAAACATCGTTTATTGACAGTTTTGCAGGAATATCGGGGTTCAAGCTTCTGCTTTGCCACCATCCGGAGTATTTCACAAAATACATTCTCGGAAAAGGAATAAATCTTACCGTATCCGGACACGCGCATGGCGGACAGTGGGAGTTTTTCTCTCGCGGTGTATATGCTCCCGGTCAGGGATTATTCCCGAAATTCACAAGCGGAATGCATTCATTCGGCGATGAACATCTCGCGATCAGCCGCGGAATGACAAACACCGTTCCTATCCCGAGATTTTTCAATCCATGCGAAATTCTTATGCTTGATATGACGGAGTGAATATGGCTGAATCTGAAATAAAAATTTACTGCACTGGAATGTCAGGACACTCTGACTCACACAAACTGCTTCTCGACTGTGCACGTATTCACACAGGATTCCCGCACAATGAACTATCGGTAATTCGAGAAAGAGGAAAAAAGCCGTATTTTGCTCATCATCCTGAGATACATTTTTCAGTATCTCACAGCGGCAACTGCTGGATATGTGCGTATGCAGAATCTGATATTGGAGTTGACATACAGATTTGCGGAAATATGACAAGAGCTGCTAAACTTGCTGATAGGTTCTTTCATCATGATGAAGCTTTGGCTGTGAAAAATGCAGAAAATCCGGACGCTGTGTTTTTCAAAATCTGGTCCCGTAAAGAAGCTGTCGTCAAGATGCTCGGTATCGGTATTGATGCTTCTTTTTCATCATTCAGCGTTCTTGGAGAAACTTCCGAGCTTATGAGCAGACGAATTCAAATTTCTGATATTTCACTGCCGTTCCCTGAATCACACTGTGCTGCGATTGCCTGTCAGGAACTTTGCGGCTCAAAAATTATTTTTTTCTAAAAATACTTTAAAAGGAGACATAAACTATGTTCAAACTCCCTTATATCTTCTCATCCGATGCTCTGTATCAGGCTGATTCAAAGCTCACGATCAAAGGAACATCCTCACCCGATGCAATTGTTGACTTTACTTTAAGCAGCAGTTCGGGCAAGACTATATGCTTCAGTTCCGTAAAAAGCGCTGATGACGGTGCTTTTGAGATAATATTTGATACTCCGCACGCTTCATTTAATGAATACTCTATCAGACTTGTCTGCGGTGATGATGTTCATCTCATGGAACGCGTATTGTTCGGCGAACTATGGCTTGCATCCGGTCAGTCCAATATGGAAATGTACAATGTCTCAATCAGGGACTGTTCCAAAATGCTTGACACTGTTGCCGACAAGAATATCAGAATCTTTAAGGTTGTATCCGAAACCTTTGACTTTTTATTCTCATGGGATCCTGTCGATACCACAAATGCTGAATGGTTAACTTCGGATAATCGAGAAAAACTCACTTGCACAAGTGCCGCCGGACTTAAATTTGCAAATGATCTTTACGACAGGCTGAACGCCGAATCGGATATTCCCGTAGGTGTTCTTGATTCTTCATGGGGAGGCACCCCGATTTACGGTTGGTTCCCGAGAACACATATAGAAATGGACGAATACATGTCCGACCGTATGAAAAAAGTCGGCAGCTATCCCGTTCGGAAGAAATGGAACGATTGCGAAATGAGATTCCAGCAGCCTACTGCGATGTACAATTTCAAAATTTCGCCTCTTGTTGGCGTTCAGATCCGCGGTGTAATCTGGTATCAGGGTGAGAACGAATGCGGTGCTGAATTCAACAACAGAATTTATGCGGACTATCTCAGATTCTACCACCGTACATACTGCGATCTGTTTGCGGCTGACAAGGAACGGTTCATGATGATCAGCTCACTACTTTATCCCTGGACATACGGTGAGTCGGGAGAGTGCTGTCTCGGTTATCTCAATGATGCTTTTGTAGAAACTGCTGTCGAAGCGCCTGACAAATTCGCATATGTACCTATCGCGGATCTTAAATGCGGATGGGATTTTGATCATGGAAACCACCCAATTCATCCGAACAACAAATACGAAGTCGGCGCGCGTTTCGCTAAGACAGTTTATGCAAATGTGTATGATGAAAACCCCTGTCAAAAAGCGCCTGCTTACCTCGAA
>CAZPPN010000100.1:6435-7107 GCA_964588425.1 uncultured Ruminococcus sp.
TCATATGAAATCATCGGAAACCGCATCAGACTTCATTTCGCTTCGGTTGGCGGCGGTATTTATGTAGACGGATCATCGGCGCGCGGTCTCTACATCGCGGGAGATGACAACATATATCTGCCTGCTGAATATGAAATCGTCTCTGCTGACTCACTCGACATATTCTGTGATGCTGTTCCCTATCCTAAGAATGCGGCTTATGGTGTACAGTCATTTGAGCCTGAGGTGAATATTTTCGCAGGAGATTATCCGCTCTCGCCTTTCCGTACGGACAAAGAGACATTTTTGAAGATAGAATCCCGTCCGTGGTATGACACAAATGTGACTTCCGTATGGGGGTCGAAGTTCCGTGACGATATTCTCGACTTCTTCTACCGTCCTGTGTGGAATCCCGTATGCGGATCTGAAGTCTGCCGTGACACAGCTTTTACGCTCGATAGTGAAGCAAGCATTCGCGTTGAAGGTGAAACCGGCGAGTTTGGATGTTATGTTAAGTCATACCCTTACAACAGACTCGATTTTCAGAATTTCAGCGGAATTGAGGCAAGCATTTATAACACCAAGGATATGACTGCATCTCTTACGCTAGAATATGCTGACAAATCCGTGACTGTACCGTTCGAGAAATCATGTGAACTTCGGTATGGCTGGAGCAGATACAAGGCTGAATTC
>CAZPPN010000101.1:0-7044 GCA_964588425.1 uncultured Ruminococcus sp.
GAGCTGATCGAGCTTTACGCCCGACGAAAGAGAACGCAGGGATTTGCGTTTGATCCCGATGACAATATGTGCCGTGAATTCGCGGACTCGTTTGAATACGAAGAAACCGACGGTCAGCTCGCCGCAATCGACGACATCAGACGCGATATGGAGCAGGGCTACCCGATGGACAGACTTCTCTGCGGTGACGTTGGCTACGGCAAGACCGAGGTTGCACTCCGCGCGGCGTTCAAAGCTGTAATGAGCGGAAAGCAGGTTGCGGTTCTTGTTCCGACAACGATCCTTGCGTACCAGCATTACCAGACATTCCTCAGCCGTATGCGTTCGTTCCCCGTGAATATCGACATGGTATCGCGCTTCCGTTCGGCATCCGAGCAGGCGGCAGCTATCAGAAAAGTCGGCAGAGGGGATACGGACATCATCATCGGCACACACCGTCTCATCTCGAAAGATGTAAAATTCTACGATCTCGGACTGATTATCATTGACGAAGAACAGCGTTTCGGCGTGGCGCAGAAGGAAAAGCTGAAGCAGCTCGCAGTCGGCGCGGATATTCTCACACTCACGGCAACTCCGATCCCGCGCACGCTCAACATGGCTATGGGCGGCATTGTTGACATGAGCGTACTTGAAGAAGCACCCGGACTCCGCACACCCGTTCAGACTTATGTCATGGAATTCGACGACGCGCTGATCAACGAAGCGATAAGACGTGAACTCAGACGCGGCGGTCAGGTGTTCTATCTGTACAACAAAGTCGAGGGCATCTACAATGTCTCGGACAGAATCCGGAAAGCGATACCGGACGCGCGGATTGCCGTTGCCCACGGAAAAATGGACCGCGAAGCAATCGAAGAAGTCTGGGATGCTCTGATCAAAGGTGAAGTTGACATTCTTGTGTGCACGACGATCATCGAGACGGGTGTAGATATTCCCAATGCCAATACGCTGATCATCGAGAACGCTGAGAACTACGGTCTGTCACAGCTCCATCAGATCCGCGGACGTGTCGGAAGATCGAGTACAAGAGCGTTCGCATATTTCACCTACCGCAAGGGCAAACAGCTCACCGAGGTTGCTGAAAAACGTCTGTCCGCTATCCGTGAATATGCAGAATTCGGTGCAGGATTCCGTATTGCCCTGCGTGACCTTGAAATACGAGGTGCGGGAAATCTTCTCGGAGCACAGCAGCACGGACACATGGAAGCTGTCGGATACGATATGTACATGAAGCTGCTTGAGGAAGCCGTAGTCGAGGAAAAAGGCGGAGAAACCAAGAAGCCGCTTCCGGACTGTGCCGTGGATATCAGATGCGATGCGTACCTGTCGAAATCGTACATCACATCTGCGCCTCAGAGAATGGATATGTACAAAAGGATCGCAAGAATTGAGAACGAGGACGACTACAACGATATCATCGACGAGATCTGCGACCGCTACGGTGAGCCGAACTCATCCGCTCTGAATCTGTGCCGCATTGCATGGATCCGGGCTATGGGACGTGTCTGCGGATTCACAAAGATCGAGGAAAAAGACGGCATCATCAAATTCTACACGCCGAACATCAACGCCGCCGCTGTTCAGAAACTCTCGTTTGCATATCCGAACTGCGGAGTCAAAGTGATGCTCGGTCAAAATCCGTATATCACGATGAAAGTGAAGAAAAACATCAGAAACACCGACTTTATCATCGAAATTCTGCAGAAATATACAGGATTTGTCGCATAACGACACAAATTGTTCATTTTCGTATTGTATAATATAGTTAAGAATTTCAGATTAACGAAAGAGACAGACAAGTGAAAAATACAATCAGAAAAACAGCCGCGCTTCTTCTCTCGGGCGTGTTTCTCCTCACATCCGCATCATGTGCCGCAAGTGCTGACGCAATGATATACGGATCATCTTCGATCACGGAAAACGAATTCCGCTTCTATCTCGCAACATACAAGGCAAAATTCGCGCAGGCTTATGCCGATTTCAAAAACACATCCGAATTCTATGCCATGGAGCTTGGCGATACGGGAATGTCCGCCGAGGAATTTCTCTATGACGCGGTCGTTCACAATGTCAAGATGACTCTTGTGTGCGATGAGCTGTTCGATGAGTATGATCTGACAATCTCCTCAGATGTCACCGACACCATCGACTACTACATCGACGATTTCATCACCGAATACGCAGGCGGCAGCAAGAATGTGTTCAATGCATCTCTCGCAGAATACGGCATCAATGAAAAAATGCTCCGCAGAATCTATCTCCGTGACGAGGAAGCATCCGCCGTTTTCTCTTACCTCTTCGGCTCGGGCGGTGAAATGGAGCTGACTGACGAGGACAGAGCGGAGTACCTGAGTGAAAACTATATCAGAGTCCGCCACATCTACGTAAACAACAAATACACCTACCTCTACGACGAGGACGGCGTTCCGGTTTACACCACAAGCGGTACTCAAGAGACGACAACTCTCTCGGACGACGAGCTTGCCGCAAAGAACGCTCTGATCGCCGCCATTGACGAATCCATTGCTGAGGGCGGAGATTTTGAAGAGATCTACGAGGCTTTCTCCGAGGATAAATATTACGAAAACGGATATTATCTCACAAAGTCCACCGATTTTGTCGACGAGGTCGTGTCTTCCGCTTTTGATCTCGAAATCGGTGAACACATCAAGCTCGAATCCGATGTCGGTGTGCACTACATCATGCGTCTTGAAATGGATGAATCTCCCTGGAGTGATGACGCAAACGCAGACTTTTTCGATAATTACGACTCTGTTGTTGCCGATAAGCTCTTCAACGAATACATCGAATCTCTCATTGACGGTGTAACCGTTGATCAGAGTATTCTCGACAGCTACTCGGTTGAAGCTTCCCCCATAAATTACAGATTCTGATCGGTGACACCATGTTTGACCCAAAAGATATTCTGCATCACGCATTTGCGATAAAAAAAGCATACGAGTCCGTTTTGGAGCCTGTGATGAACAAGTATTCCCTGACCAGAGCCGAGATCGACGTAATTGCGTTTCTTCTCTGCAATCCCGAGTTCGACACCTCACGTGACATCGTTGAGTACCGCATGATCGCGAAAAGCCATGTTTCCAAAGCGGTTGACAATCTGATAGAGCGCGGATATCTCACACGTTCGCAGGATGCGTCCGATAAGCGTGTACTGCATCTCAGTCTGACAGAAAAAGCAGGTGACGCCGCGAGGGATATAAAATCATGTCACTGCGAGCTCGCGAGTACTCTGTCGGATGGAATCACCGAAGAAGAAAGTGCAGTTTTCCTCTCAGCCGCAACGAAGCTCGCCGCAAACGCACAAAAAATGTTATAAAACAAAAATACTGCCGTATCAAGAGTATTGTTCTACTCCCGATGCGGCAGATTTTTTATCTTACTGCATTACTGCATTTTTTCCTGCTTTACCTTGTGATCGACAACGTGTCTGGACGACAGCTCTTTCATGACATCCTCGTAGGAAATGCCCATCTCGCACATGAGAACGAGCACATGATAGATCAGGTCGCAGATCTCGTACACGGTTTCAGCCTTGTCCTCAGCCTTGCCCGCGATGATAACCTCTGTCGATTCCTCGCCGACCTTCTTGAGGATCTTGTCAAGTCCCTTCTGGAAGAGGTAAGTCGTGTATGATCCCTCTGACGGGTTTGTCTTTCTTCCCTCGATCAGCGACATGAGACCCTTTACTGTAAAATCTGAGGATTCGTCGGAAATGTAAACCTCGTCATTGAAGCAGGATTCCGCGCCGGTATGGCAGGCAGGGCCGTCTTTCTTCACGATAACTGTGAGAGCGTCACGGTCGCAGTCAGCCTTGATCTCAACGATGCGCTGTACATTTCCGCTTGTCTCACCCTTGCGCCACAGCTCGTTTCTTGAGCGTGACCAGAAGCAGGTTCTTCCCTCTTTCATGGAAATCTCAAGGCTTTCTTTGTTCATATAAGCGAGTGTGAGGACTTCTCTTGTGTAGAAATCGACAACAATCGCAGGGATGAGTCCCTTTTCGTCAAATTTGAGTTCGTTTATGTTAAGCATATTTTTCTCCGGTTTTACTTTAATCTAACATTGATTCCGTTATCACTGAGCAGTTTTTTCAGATCGCCTATCGCCACCTCGCCGAAGTGGAAGATTGATGCGGCAAGTCCTGCGTCCATTGTCGGAAGCTCTTTCCACAGCTTGACGAAATCTTCCGCGCAGCCTGCTCCGCCCGATGCGATTACGGGAACGGATGACACGCCGAGTACCATTCTGAGCATCTCGATATCGAAGCCTTTCTTCACGCCGTCGGTATCGATACTGTTCACGACGATCTCGCCCGCACCTCTTTCAACGCCCTGTCTGATCCATTCGATCGCGTCGATTCCTGTGTCAACACGTCCGCCTTTCGCAAAGAGGTGCATCTTTCCGTCGACTCTCTTGATATCGCAGGAGAGCACAACGCACTGGCTTCCGTATTTTTCCGCAGCTTCCGAGATGATATCGGGGTTTCTGATCGCGCCCGAGTTGACGCTGACTTTATCTGCACCGCATTTGAGAACACGGTCAAAATCTTCGATTGTGTTGATTCCGCCGCCGACTGTAAGAGGGATATACACCTTGGATGCAGTCTCACGAAGGATATCGCAGAACAGGCCTCTGCCCTCAACCGATGCTGTGATGTCGTAGAACACAAGCTCGTCAGCTCCGGCTTTGCTGTAATATTCCGCAAGAGTCACGGGAGATGATACATCCGTGATGCCCTCGAAGTTCACGCCTTTTACGACACGTCCGTTTTTAACGTCAAGGCAGGGGATAATTCTTTTTGTAATCATTACGCCATACCTCCGCCTGTCACGGCAACAGCTTCCCTGAGGTCAATACCGCCGTTGTAAATCGCACGTCCGACGATTGCGCCGTACAGGTTCATTCCGCACAAAGCTTTTACATCGTCAATATCGGACACGCCGCCAGACGCGATCACGCCGAACGAGTATTTTTCGGAAAGCTCACGGTAGAGATCACGGTTTGTGCCCTGCATCGCGCCGTCCTTTGAGATATCGGTGACGATTACAGTCTTCACGCCGAGCTTCTCAAGCTTATCGAGAAATTCCGCATAAGGTACGCCGTCATCCTCAAGCCAGCCGTTTACAGCGACGTTTCCGTTCTTGATATCCACGCCGACCGCGATTTTCTCACCGTATGTCTCCACCATTTCACGGAGAAATTCCGGATCACGAAGCGCAGCTGTACCGAGAATCACACGGACCACACCGCAGTCGATGTACTTCTCCACCGTCTCGCGGTTACGGATGCCTCCGCCGATCTCAACTTTCATTCCGCTTTCACGGACAATGCGCTCAATAACATCGGCATTGACTGCATACCCGTCTTTTGCGCCGTCGAGGTCAACCACGTGCATCTCAGACGCACCGCATTCCGCAAAGCCTTTCGCGACTGAAACGGGATCATCGGAATATACTGTTTTTTTATTGTAATCCCCGTGGAGAAGTCTCACAACCTCGCCGCCGGAGAGATCAATTGCAGGTAAAATTTTCATTATGCTACCTCTGAAAAATCAAATCTCGGCAAATGCGCGGAGTATATCGAGTCCTACGTCTCCGCTCTTTTCGGGATGGAACTGCACTCCGAACACATTTCCGCCGTCACCCACAGCCGCGGTCAGTTCAGCGCCGTATTCGGTAGAAGCGATCAAGCTCTTTTCATCCGTTCTCGCGTAGTACGAGTGTACGAAATAAACGCAGTCCCCCTCGCCCGTGTACTTGAAGATCGGGGATTTCGGCTTGTCTTTTGGAAAATGAAGCGGATTCCATCCGATGTGCGGGATTTTGTAATCCTTCGGAATCTCGTCAGCTATCGGAACCACCTCACCGGGGATCAGTCCCAGTCCTGTGTGCTCACCGAACTCATAGCTTTTTCCGAGAAGCATCTGCATACCGAGACAGATACCGAGAAGCGGCTTTTTTGATGATTCCCCGATCACGGTATCCCATAGTCCGCTTGATCTGAGCTTTTTTGCGGCATCACCGAACGCACCGACACCGGGAAGAACGATACGGTCAGCATGCGCGATAACGTCTCTGTCGGATGTAAGGGATGCGTCCGCGCCGATGTATTTGAATGAACACTCGAGCGAGAAAATATTTCCCACACCGTAATCAATTATTGCTATCATGTTTATCTCCTAAAATCACAGAAGTCCCTTGGTCGACGGGATCTCAGCAGCGAATTTTTCATCAATCTCAGCCGCACGGGAGAGAACTCTCGCCACAGCCTTGAACATACCCTCGATTATGTGGTGCGAATTTTCACCGTCGAGCATATGGATGTGGAGTGTGATACCTGCCGCACGAACGAATCCGAGCCAGAACTCTTTCGCAAGCTCCGTATCGAAATCTCCGACCTTCTCGGTTGGCATTTCCGCTTTATACGCGAGGTACGATCTTCCGGACACATCAACTGCCGCAAGGATCAGCGCCTCGTCCATGGGAAGCGTGATATCTGCATAACGTCTGATGCCCCGCTTGTCGCCGATCGCTTCACGGAACGCATCCCCGAGAACGATACCGCAGTCTTCAGCCGTGTGATGATAATCAACGTCATAGTCGCCGACACACTTCACATCGAGGTCGAAATGACCGTGCTTGGCGAAGAGCGTAAGCATATGATTGAGAAATCCGCAGCCCGTGTCAATGTTGGATTTTCCCGTACCGTCGATCGAGAAAGAGAGTGCGATCTGCGTCTCGGCGGTATTGCGTTTTATTTCCGATTGTCTTGCTGACATATTATTTTTCTCCGTATTTCACTAAAATATCGTCGGACGCGCTGATGAACGCTTTCATTTCATCCGTCGAGCCGATCGTGACACGCACATATGCGCTGATTCTCGGGGATGTGAAATGTCTGACGAGGATTCCTCTCTCTCTCAGCTCACGGCAGAAATCCGCGCCGCCGATCTTCGGATGCTTCACGAAAATGAAGTTTGTGTAGGAATCGTTCAGTTCAAATCCGCGCGCTCTCAGCTCGTCT
>CAZPPN010000102.1:0-7024 GCA_964588425.1 uncultured Ruminococcus sp.
TTGTCTTCTTTCTGATATTTCAAATGTTTCGGGATCGATCCATGACACGAACTTCTTCACCGCCGCCGGATAGACAAGATTCACTTTATATTCCGGCAGATATGCCTGCAGCTTCGGTTTCAGACCCGTGAATCCGGATGTTTCGATTTCCGTGATGACGCCGTCGCGTCTGATATCAGCGATGAAGCCGTTTGTCGGGATCTCGTGAAATTCCGTATCGTCTTCGAAATATTTTTTCAGCATGATATGGAGTTTTTTCTCCTTGTACGTGCCGATATTGAACCGATCATGCACATCGAATGTCGCTCCGTACACTATGCTGTAAAAACGAGCTTTATTCATTTCCATCGCCGAATCTCGCTCTTACCCATGTCAGAAGATCGTCGATATCGTCATCCGTAAAGTCTCTTTCGCTGAAATATGAGGAAAGGAGATTCACAAACGATCCGTCGTGATAGTGTTTTATAAACTCGTCTGTCGCGTATCTGAGGTAAATGTCACGGTCTGCGAGCGGAATATAGTAACGCGCTTTTCCAGACTTGTACGACATAACAAAGCCGCGGTCTTCAAGTCTCTGGAGAAACGAAACAAGCGTCGGGATCTTCCATCCTCTGTCATTCCCAATCATTTTCATGAGAGCGGCGGTTGTCACAGGCGGTTCGGCATCCCACACGGCTTTCATCACGTCGTATTCCGTATCAGGCAGTTTTATATTATAGTCTACTTCCGAGAGCTTTTTTATATATTCGTCAGCGATATTTGAATTTTTGTTTTCTTCCATGATTTATGATACACCTATTCAGTCGTAATTTGTCTAACACAATTATACATTCGTCTAAGTCGTTTGTCAACAATGTTTTCCGTGTTTTTTCACCATATAAAAGGCAGGAGACGGTATCTCACTTTTTTCTTATACTCTCTGTAACCCGTCAGTTCATTTTCAAGCAGTTCTTCTTCATTTGCGATACGTCTTGCAATAATTAACGGGTACGCAAGAAAAATCACAAAAGACAAAAGGGATCCCAGAATCAGAGGCATCGACAAAAACAGAAACAAAGTCACGCTGTACATAGGATGTCTGACTATGCCGTACAGTCCTGTATCGATTACTTTCTGATTCTCCTGAATTTCAATTGTACGCGAAAGATAGGTGTTTTCCCTCAGCACTTCCGCATAAAGCAAGTATGACAGAAGAAATACTGCCGCCGCTGCGATTGATACCCATTTCGGCAGAATATACCATCCGAAGCGGTAATTCAATCCCGCGGCAGTAAAACCTGCGATGAACATAAGTCCGCTCAGTTTTACCACAAGACTCTGTTCCCTTTGTTTTTCTTTGGCATCAAGCCGCTTTCGCAGAAGTTCCGGATTCTTTATCATCATCACAATACCTGCGAAAAACATCGGTATAAACAGAATGCACATCAATATCCACCCGTTTTCATACCGCAATGTCCCGGCAGGCACAAAAATCAGAAGCCCCACCATTACCGCGCCGAGAATAAATTTCACTATTGCCTGTACAAACAATTTCTTTGTCATATCCTATACCCCTCGGATTACGTTTTTTATGCAACGTCATTATAGCACAAATTAACGTATATTTCAACGCTCTCAAAACATCGTATCCGGAACAACAATCACAGCCAAGTTGTCATGGATATTTTAATCCGTATTGACTTTTGATGATTTATTATGTATAATATAATTATTAAGTGTGTATAAAATTATATCTCTGTGTAAATATACGCAATTATGAGCATTTTTCCTCAACTAAACAAGGACAGGTGTACTCTATGAACAATATCAGCCTGAAAAGCATCAAATATGAGAGCATACGGGCGATTTTTACGTCTATTGCCGATTCGGATAAAACAAGCCGCGCCGAAATCTCCGAAAAAACCGATCTCAGTCTTGTGACCGTCGGTAAAATCGCGGATGCGCTGCTCGATCTCGGGGTTATCAGCCAGATCAAGGAAATCAAGTCTCAGGCAGGACGCCGTGCCGGTATTCTCAGCGTAAACAAGGACAAGTTCGCTCTGATCCTCGACATAACATCATATGATTTCAGATTTGTGGTGCTTGATCTTCAGCTCTCACTCATAGAAAAAAATATTGTATCATACAGACCCGAGCTGAGTTTTGAAAACAATCTCTCCATCTTTCTCTCGGAAACGGCGCTGTACATAAACCGCAAGTATAATTTCGACGACTGCTTCGGGGTGGGCGTATCTGTCCCCGGACCTTATAATTCCGTAACCGATTCCGTTAAAACGAAGCGCATTCCCGAACTTTGCGGAATCTCAATCAGTGCGCTTGTGTCACGGCATTTCAATTCCGTACCGCTTCTGATCGACTCTCATATCAATGCCGCGGCAAGATCCAACATCACACACATTGAGAACTACGCCGAAAAAAATATTATCTACTGGTATGTCGGTACTAATCATGTATGCGGGGCCTACCTTGTAAACGGTGAGCTGATCCTCGGACGTGACCGTCAGGCATGCAATTTCGGCTGCTTTGCGAACACAAAGGGCCAGACGCTTGACGGCAGCATCTCCGCCTGCACGGATCAGTCGCAATGCGCGCAGATAATTGTCAATTCCATCTACAATATCATCATGTCGCTCAATCCCCACGCAATCATTATGGAATTTGATATGAGCTTCCCCTGCGACAATGCCATTGCAGAAATAAAAGAACTGCTTGCGAAAAATTACAATCTCCAGTCTGATGATATTCCGGAATTCTACCGCGCCTGCTGCAAGTTCCGCAACGCTCACCGCGGACTGACAATGGGACTGAGAGATCTCTGGCTCGACAGAATAGTTTTCGATGACGAAAAATAAAATACAATTCAACAAATAATTACTATCGGAGGTATTGATAAATAATGAAAAAATATCCGCTTCTGCTTCGTCCCGTATCAAAAGAAATCATGTGGGGCGGAAACATCCTCAAGCGCGAATACAACAAAACCGCACCTTTTGAAAACATCGCGGAATCATGGGAACTTACTGTCCGTGACAACGAGATGTGTGTGATCGCAAACGGTGACTGCGCTGACATGACGCTCGGCGAATACATTGACGCTGACAAGGTTGGTGTTCTCGGCACAAATATCGCAAAGTACGACCGTTTCCCTCTTCTTATCAAGTTCATTGATGCGAACGACAAGCTCTCGATTCAGGTTCATCCCGACAACGAGTATTCTCTCGCGAATGAAAATGAACTCGGAAAGACTGAGATGTGGTACATCATGGCAGCCGAAGAAGGTGCAAAGCTGGTATACGGTCTGAAAGACGGATGCACTCTCGACGAATTCAGACAGGCTGTCGCTGACGGAAAGACTGAGGACATGCTCAACTTTGTCGATGTTCATCCCGGCGAGGTTTACTTCATCCCTTCCGGTCAGGTACACGCGATCGGTGCAGGAATTCTCATTGCCGAAATTCAGCAGAACTCCAATGTTACATACCGCGTTTACGACTACAACAGACGTCAGGCTGACGGTTCGCTCAGACAGCTTCACACGGAAAAGGCTCTCGATGTAATCAAGCTCCGCTCCACAGCTGAGATCGACGAGATCAGATTTGAGCTTCCCGATGCTGAAAAAGGCTGTGAGCTTCTCTGCTCATGCGAATACTTCACATCCCGCAAGTATGTGACCTGTGCAGAATGTACTGCAAATCTTCACGCGGATGACAAGAGCTTCATTTCCATTCTTGTTCTTGACGCAGACGGCGCGGAGATTGCAATGAACGGCATCGCATACTGTATTGCAAAGGGCGAGAGCTACTTCATTCCCGCAGGATCGGGTGACATCTCAATCTCCGGCAAGGCTGAAGTGATTGCTACTGTAATCAACTGATAAATGAACAAAAAAACAACCACATCAAGGATTCAAATCCCCGATGCGGTTGTTTTCTTTTTATTTTCAGATAAGCTCGTTCTGCATATACATAACGAATCTGTCGGAAATTTCGTCTTTTGTCATGGGACGTCTTCTGAAGAGGACTCTGAACTTATATGTGAGAGACTGACCTGCGGGGATATCTACGCTTCCCTTAAAGAAGAGGTTGTTTGCTGCAAAGAGACCGTATGCGCGGATATGCCATGTTGTGGGGAATCTCTCGTTTGTCTGGCAGTCGAATATTGTGATACCCATGTCGCCGACACCTTCAACTGTACCTGCATAGTCGCACCATTCGGCAGCCTTGCCCCAGCATTCGCCTTCACCGACGCCGCCCCATGAGTTGGAGAGAACGCCTGTGCCGGTGTCTGCTCTGAGCTCATCTCTGAGTCTGATTCCGAGCGGGCCTGCTTCCTTTGTTGCGCCGAACACTACATCGCCGTAATCGGATGTGAATGTTGTTTCGATATCAAGAACACGGCAGTCTTCATCCTGATTATATACGGTATACTTTGACTTTTCGCTGATGAGCGGCTTGTCTTCAAGGTCTGTCCAACGGTTATGAGCTGTAAATGTAGCATAAGCTGCGCCGGAGAATACATCTGTGATCTTTTCGTTTCTTACGAGGCCGTATGTACCGTATTCGTTCCAGCAGTCGATTCCGTTTACGTCACCAACAGCAATGAAGAGAGATCTCTGGTGAGGATGCTCTTCCGCTGTGAGGTCAAGTCTTGTAAAAGGATTGCCTGCGTTATCGAAGATCTGACCGAAGAAAGGCTTGTTGATGTTCTTATCATAAACATATTCGGAGAAATGGTTTCCGCGGATGAGGACTTCTGCCTTGCTTTCATCGGGCTTCATAACGATTTCCGCGCCGTTTTCAGCCGCTTCGCATGAGGGTTCAAGAATGAGCTTCTCGCCCTTTGCCGCTGTGATGATAGCGATAACGCCGTCCTTGTAATTGGATGCGGGGAAAGATTTTCCGTCACATACAAGTGCTGTAATTCCGCAGCATACATCCCCGATCACCGGCTTGAGGTAAACGGGTTCGGATTTCATATCACGGATGGCTGTGTACTCAAATGTTGTTTTCATTTCAAAAATTCTCCTTAAATAATCAAGTGCGAGGGCTGATTCCTCTTTGAAGTCTCCGAATCCGCATTCAACGGAAACCACTCCGTCGTAGCCTGTCTTCATGAGCTCATACGCGAATTCTTTATTATAACCGAAATCATCGCTGTCGGGAGAACCCGGATATGTACGGTTGGGCGATTCGGAAATATGGCAGTGACGGAGAAGCTCGACACATTCCTTGACACATCTGAGGTCTGTGCCCTCCTGCGCCATGTGGAAAGCGTCATAAAGGAGCTTGACATTGTCGTGCTTTATATCGTTTCTGATATTTTTCGCGGTTTCGGGAACTGTTGTGAACACATTTCCTTCGAGCTTGCGGAGAGGTTCAATGCAGATCATTACCCCTCTCTTCTCCGCTTCGTCAGCGATTGTTCTGATGAAGTCGATGAGAGTTTCCATGCTCTTGTCAAGTCCGACTTCTTCAACGAGTGTTCTTGCGTATCCGCTTCCGAAAATAGCGTATTTCACGCCGAGCTTTTCCATGATTGAGAAGATCTTCACAGCTCTTTCAACATACGGCGCGTGATCTGCTCTCGGGTCTGCAAGCTTCCAGTCTGCCGGGAAAAGGCTGTTCACCGCTGAAATTTCAAGTGAGCTTTTCTCATTTTCGGAAACAAGATATCCGATCTCTTCGTCGGTAAGACCTGCGAGCATTCCTCCGCCGCATTCGGTCTTGTCATATCCGAGTTCAAGAAGATATCTGCATTTTTCAACTATCTGTACCGCAGGGGAATCCGGCACTTCGGCAACACCTTCCGGCATGAGCGATCCGCCGGGGATACAGCATGATAATTTGATCATATAAACCTCCATATATTCAAACAGGAAAAATCCTGTCAAAATTCCGTTTTTATTATATCACATATTGCAGATTAAAACAATACATTGAAAAAAATATAATTATTCCGAAAATTTTTCCGAATATTTTTTGGACGGCATTTATACAACATCTTGTGGAAGAATCGCAGCAGCGGCACAAAATATTGTGATTTCGTTCTTTTCTTTTTTTTAGAATGATCTTATCATATTACCTGTCTGAGAGCAAAATTAATTTTCGGCGAAAAAGGTGTGGTATGATATATATGTGTTAAATAACATAATATATCATTTTACAACACGAAAGGATGTGCTGCATACCATGAAAAACTATCCGTCAACTACCCATGATAAAACTGAGTTGTGTTTTATCCGAACAACTGTCGAATCCCTTGTTCTGACCTACCGTCTTTTTGAAGAATGGCACGCGGATACCGGAAACGCAATTTACTCGCTCAACGTAACCGCCGATGACATCTGCGGATATGATGAAGAGTCGGTACCGTTTATCTCACACTCAAAGGAGGAAGCTGAGCGGATATTTGAAATACTATGCCGCGGATGTGTCACACCGTGCACTCTCTGCGATATTCTCGATGATATGAACGAATAATTTTTTGATCAGTATATACATTCCGACAAATTTATGTTATTATTATACATACAATGAATTTTACGGAGTCGGGTACGATCATGAAACTGCTTGAAACATACAGATACACAGCCATGTTTATGACATTTTTTGTCGGGCTGTGTATTTTTGCTTATATCGGTATCACAGCGAAGATCATTCTTGCAGCCGCTGCGGTTATTCTTATCATTCTGCTTCTTGTTCCGCGGATCAAACGAAAGCTAACAGCATTCGGATTTTTCCCGTCAGCGTTTGTGATGATCTTCGGCGCTGTTTTCTTTGCCGCTTTACTTTCCATAATCTCGCTCGACATTTATGCTGACGGATTCAAAGAACATTCGGGCAAGCACGACAATGTTAAGCTGAAGATCACGGAATGTGACTATTCCCTCTCATATACATCGCGATATACTGCAGTCGTTCTTGAATCGGAGCTTCTGCCATACGGAACGAACATATTCGTAAATACACCTGTCGGTTATCTCGGCAATGGGGCTGTACGTGAGGGAAATGTGATATATTCTTCG
>CAZPPN010000103.1:0-7012 GCA_964588425.1 uncultured Ruminococcus sp.
ATTCCGAACACAGAAGTTAAGCTCTGTCGTGCCGACAATACTTGGCTGGCGACGGCCCGGAAAGATAGGTATTCGCCAACACAAAGAGGTTAGTGTGAAAGCTAATCTCTTTTTTCTTTTTGTATGACAGAACCATAGTCTGCCGCTCTGGCAATACTTGACTGATGCCGACTTAGTAACGGCGTTCCTTGAAAGATAGGTATTCTCGGGCATGAAAAGGTTATAGCCACTATAAATGAAGTTTACATAAAAAACCTTCCAAATTCAACTAAGAAAATGGAAGGTTTTTAAATTTGAATTACTTATCTTATCTGATCACAGCTTCGACTATGCCGTTATCATCTGACGCGATATGCAATGCATCAGTAAATGATCCTGATTTAAGCTCAATACCGTATTCTGTTCCATTGTATTCAAGCTGCAGCTTGTCAATCGATTGAGATAATACAATCGGAATATGCTCAGTATAGTTGCCGATGCGGTTCTCGAGAATAATCGGCAATTTAGCTTCAAACTTAATGCTGTTTTCGCAGAGAACAACGCTGATGCCGCCGTATGCGAGCTTAGCGCATCCATCTCCGAGATCGCTGAACGTCATCTTACCGCACGTTACAGGCTTACCGCTGGCTTTATCGAGCACGTACATACCGGCGAGGATTCCGTTTCCGCTGTATCTGTTGCCGTCTACTGCGGGGAGAGTTTCGTATGTTGCATCGTTTGTGACGCAGACTTTATCTTCAAACGGATCGGGGTATGTTTCGTTGAAAATGTGAAGGTCGCGGATCCTCATCGTATTGCCTTCCTGATAGAAGTTCACGCGATAGTATTTTGAGCAGTACCATACGGAATTTTTATTATCATCGTCGAATGCACAGTGAGCGGTAATCGCAGATGCAGGAGTGGATTTGTAGGTCTCTTTGTACCATCTGCCGGTATCACCGAGAGGTTCAACTGTGACCTTGCCTTCAGACTGGAGTTTTGCAAAGAGCTCGAATTGGTATGTAAGACCTTTTTCCATATCCTCCCAGCCGAAGCTGTTTTCCTGACCGCACTGAGCGTATCCGAATGTCAGACAGTCGCCGTTGTAGTTTTCACGAGCGTACCAGTCAACCCACTTCGGAACACCGCCGCCGCCCTCAGTTCCCGTGTAAACGGGTTCGAGAGTGATGACGCCCTGACCGTTGTCACCGGGAATACCGCAGTCATACTGATAAATCGGGTCAGATCCGAGCATACGGAAGATCGGGGCAGGAAGCTGTTCTGCGTCAGTCTGAGCAGGCATAAACGGATTTTTGCGGCTCGGGTAGTATCCCTGCCCATAGTAACCGCCCCAGAGTGTGTAACCGTCGGTACCGTACTGTTCCTTGCAGATGCAGAGAGCGTCTATCTCATAATTATCGCATATGTGGCGGACGGTATGAGCGTCATACAGCCATGAACCGAATACGCGGGGATAGTAGCCGAAAACATTCTTGAATTCATCAAAAAGGATGTCGACCAGCTTTTCTCTTTGTTCTTTTGTATAGCCAACGGGGAAGCCGCAGTGCGTGTGCCAGTCCCAGGGGAATCTGCCTTTCCACTCAATACCTGCTTTTTCAACCATAGGCTGAACAGTCTCGTGCCATACGCCGATTTCAAACTGCGCGGGATCGAGAGCTTTCAGAATATTCTGAAATTCCGAATTGATGAGGGCATCGTACTGTACAAGAAAAGTTCCGCGGAGACCGAGCTCTTTCATAAGTCTGATCTGTTCGAGAACGGGCTTTACGAGATCGGTGTCACAGCGAGGCTCGATACCTCTTATGAAATTTATGATATTTACGATTTGTCTGTTTTTCATGACGTGCTCCTGAATTGTATTTCGGACAATATTATACTATATTATCAGTCAGAAATCAAGTACGATGTCATCATGTTATTTCGCGTGTTCGTTGTCATAGAGATAATACGTTCCTCCTCCGTGAATTGTTCCGATTACTTTTTCCTTTGCACCTCCGATCGGAACGAGATATATTTTGTATTCAAGAAAGTTTCTTATCTCCTCAGTGTAAATCAGCGGTCTGATGAAAACAAATTTTTCGGAGATGTGAGTGTTGTGGGAATACATATTGACGATGATCTCGTTGTTTTTCGCCGCGTAAAGAAGTCTGCTTTTTCCGTTTTCGTAAATGTATATGTCATTGTGAGTCCATCCGCCTGTTACTTTGTCGACAGATTGAAGATTGTATTCGCCAGACACTTCATTGAACACTCTTTCGACTTCCGTGTAGTCAATACGCAGGATGTCGGGGTTTTCCTGATCGTAAGAATAAAGACATACATCGCCACGCGCTAAGAATCTGCGGACATTTTTCGCGATCAGCTCATTCTTTTCTTCAGCTGTATCATATTTCGACAGGCTTTTTACGTTTCCCCAGTACCATATGATCCCGTCTGTCACCGAGTATTGGATAACCTTGTCGGCAATGATCTTTTCATAATCAGCATCAAGGTCACACAGCCGCAGCTCAGTACCTTCGAGATAGACAATTCCACCCGGAACAATATCGAAATATGATCCGTCATGGCAGACAGCGGCGGTTTCTTTTACCTTTGTGTTCGGGTCAATAAGAACCGCGGAATATGTGTACGTATCAGCCACACGTACAAGAATCCTGCCGTTGACGATGCCTCTTACATCGCTGAAATCAAGAAATAGATTACACGCACGGTTTCCGTCGAGATCGACTACGGTAAGGCACGATTCTCCTTTTTTGAAGTTTTTGTTTGCTGTCATGCCGCCGCACCAGATGTACGCGTATCCGTCGGAGATCGTGAGTTTTCTGCCGATCGGACACGGGACGTCGACTGTTTTGTAAAATTCAGCCGCTTCGATATCGTATTCAAGCAGATAGCAGCTCACGAAATCACCATCCATATTCTTCTCGCAGAGAAAGTACAGGCTGCCGTCGTAATAATCCCACAGAGTTCCGTACAGATTCATGTGCATGCAGACCGAATCGGCATCGCAGCTCGGAACAGGGCATATTCGAAAAGCTGTTCCGTACTCGTCGTACCGCAAGATACCGTTGATCGTTGTCGAGTTGTCGTCATTGGGGATAGTATCGTATGCGAAAACTTCTCCGTGATCTCCTGCTGTGAAGAGAGGATTGTTCTCTTCAAAAACCATCGTGTCATGTGAGAAGAATTCATCTTCAAACTCGGGGATATCAGGTTCGGCGAATGCATATTTGCTGAGATTGCTGTCAAATCCCACCTGCCACGCGAGCTTTGCGTATTCTTCATCCTCGTCAATCTCATACGCATCGGTGTACTTGCGGTCATACAGCGTCTCGGCGGCTGTCTCGTGTTCTATATCGGCGCATCCGGAGAAGACCGACATGGTCAGCAGTAATGTAAATGTAACTGCGGGATATAAACTCTTTTTCATGATCTGTCACTCCCTTACCAAAAGATGGAATCACATCCGTTTGTTCTCGTATCACGAAATGATTTCGTACATCATGTATTCGCTGTCGCCGTAGGTTGAACCGATCACTTCGTTTTTGCCGCCGACGGTTCGCATACGGAGCAGATACCCGTCAATATAACTCTTTATTTCGCCGTGGTAAACTAAAATTTCAGCAGCGGCATATTCTTCTCCGATCCAGCAGTAGAACATAGATCGAATATATTCGTTTTCTTTAGTCTGATACAGCCGCTTTGTTGTACCGTCAGTGAAACACCACAGCGAAACATCCGAGTAGGCGTGAACATCTTCAGTAACCTCTTTGTATTCGCGTGTCTCTCCGTCATCTGACCATACCCATTTCATCCTGGTGTAATGCAGAACGTCAACATCCGTGTTCGATGACGTAATATACAGACAACTGTCGCCTCTTACGATAAAGTCACGCACATCTTTGGCAATTGAAGTGCGTTTTTTATCCTCGGGATTGTAACAGTAGAGTGAATTGTCCGTCTTTTGGTACCAGATTTTGTTGTCACCTGTCTTAAACTGATATACATCTTCGTCAATTGACTTGACGGATTCAATCTCTGTATCGTATATCATAAGTTCGTAAGTCTGAATGGTTGTGTAAACAATATAATTATCCGTCAAAGCACAACTGTTCGAGTTCCATCCGCCGGTATGAGTGGAGAGATAGGTGTATTTCTTCGTATTCGGGTCGATCAGAGTAGGTGTGGAGCTTTGTCCTGACGGATCCATGTACGCTGCAATCAGTCCGCCCTCAAGGATTCCGCACACGATCGGTATGTCATCTTCATAGATACACGCGCGGTTTTCTTCAAGATCAACTACCGCAACGGCTGACTGCCCCCGTTTCAGAACCTCAGACGAACCGCCGTTATAGCACCATATGTAAGCGTATCCGTCGATTATTTGCATGGTCTCGCTGTTGCCTGCCGGAATATCAAGGATTTTGTAAAACTCCCTGTCGTCAAGGGAATATTCAAGGAGGTACGATCCTAAAATCCCTTTCTCATCGTACCATTTCGGGCAGAGGAAGTATAGGCTGTTGTCGTGATATCCCCAAGGATGACCGTAAAGATTCATGTGATTGCATACGGCTTCTTCATCAATACAGTACGGATCAATGCAGATTCTTTCGGCTGAGCCGTATTTGTCAATCCGCAGAATACCGTTGATTCCGTTTCCGATTATTCTTTCACCGTCTTCATCATAAGCTGGGACAAGATCATAGACAAACATATCGCCGTCTTCACCTTCGCAGTAGAGGTGAGAGTAGAACCGTCTGTCACTGTATCCCATATCCACAGTATACGGCGCGAAAAACGTGTCCTCAAGCTCTGTTATCTCAGCTTCAGCGAAGGCGTATTTGGTGTCGTATGCCGAGAAAAATCCAACCTGCCCCTGACGTTTGGCAAACTCCGCTTCTTCGTCAAGCTCAAACGATTCCACCTCAATCCGACGCTCGGTCTCGTCCGTCTCATCCTGTCCCTCGTTGCTGCAGGCGAACATCATAACTCCGCACGACAGCATGATCAGCATCGCAATCATCATCTTATTCATAACAAAACCTCCTTGTTTGTCCGATGTAGTATATATTGATTATACAATACAATTTGACGGTTGTCAAGGAGGATCGTTCAATATTCAGTTGTTATTCACGCTCATCATCTGACGAAGCTCGCTGATCTGCTGTTCAGTATAGGAAATCATTGACTGAGTCACAAAATACGAATCCTGCGTCGCGGTGAATTGTGCGTAGACTTCGTTTATGTCCTGCTCGATACCCGATATCAAATTCCAGCGCGAAGCAATTGACTTTTCTTCAGCTTCAGCCATCATAGCAGTCTTTTCTTCCTCGAGCATTTCTTCAAGCAAAACCTGTTCTTCTTTCAGCTCTGCCATTTCGTTTTTGAGCTGTTCTTCTGCCGCTTTCAGTTCACGAAGTTCTGCGAGATACTTGTCAAGCTCTGCGTTCAGTTCATTCTCGTGCTGCTGTGCAATCCTGTACTTTTCCTGCAGCTCACGCTCAGCTTCCGCGAGTGAATCGAGCAGCATATTCTCGTATTCAATCTCATCGGTGGGGAAGAGTTTGATACTGTCTTGAGCTGTGGCAAATATAATGCTCGCATCAGCAAGCCCTTTGTGGGAGAGTTTGAAAAATGTACCTTTGTCAGCTCCGCCCGGCAGATAATTGTATGATACAGCGGATTCCGAGAAAGATGACGGATCGGAGAGTGCGATCAAACGGTACATAATAATGGTGTGAATCTGATAGAGCATTTCTGTGTGATATCCTTGTCGGTAGAAAGCAGGAGCATCGGCTTTTTCCTGTTCGTCTATTTCACCGTCGCCGTTTATGTCGGGATAGCTGTATGCTTCTATGATCGCATCACCTTCGTTGATATCATGTATTGTATTTACTGTATATCCGTCGATGAGGTAGTAGTAAATATTTGTCATAAGCGTATCGGGAATCGGAATTTTCTGCATTTCACCGTTGATATAAATTTCCTTTTCGACAGTCGGGTATTGTGCGAAAAATTCCATAATATCCGGCAGTACGATGTTTTCATATCTGAAATACAGATCGATCGTAGATGAAATGATATGCTTTACATCGTCCGCATTGAGCTCCATGAATCCGTCAGCCAGTATCTTCTCGTAAGCGGCGGCATTCAGAACCGTCACGGTTGAGCTGTCGATCTCGGAGATCATCGCATCCAGTTCGGTATTGTATTCATTCTGCTCCGCTTCCGTTTCGGATTTCTGAGTGTTATCGGAATTTGATTCTGCTGACAGGCTATCGGAGTACGTGATTTCATTCGGATCATCCTCGGAACATCCGACAATAGAGCCGGCAGCCGCACAAAGTATAACCGCAAGCATGACGGGAAGAACACCGCGCTTTTTCTTCGAGCTGTCGAGAATATTTGCAAATCTGGCGGACACAGCAGACCTGCGCGGTTCAAAGTTGGATGTAAGCTCGTTTCCGACATCGAGAGAACGGCGGATTACCATGAGCATGACTGAGCAGTACTCGACGCGGTGCTGATCACGATTGTCTTTGAGAACTGACATAACGCAGTCATCGCATCGCATTTCCAGAGCCCGATTAAGCCGTTCATAAGCAATATAAACAAGCGGATTGAACCAATGCATCGCACGGACAGCGCAGACAAACAGTTTTATCCAGATGTCACGCCGTTTGTAATGGATCAGCTCGTGAATGAGGACATATTCAGCCTCGGCTGGCGTCAAGTAGTCGGGGATAACAATTTTCGGAGATAAAAATCCGAACAGCATCGGACTCGACGGTATTGTACTGAGGTACAGCATCGGCGGACGCTTGATTCCGAGCTTTTCTGCCGCGCTGCTGTAAATCAAAGCTGTTTCCTCGGACGGCAATGCCAGCGCCAGCTTTATTCTGCGGATATATGTGAGATACGATACGGCGGCAAAAATTACGGACAGCGCAGTCCCCGTCAGATAAACAGCAGAAAGTATATCGTATACTCCGACCGATCTGCTGATCTCAGG
>CAZPPN010000104.1:0-6928 GCA_964588425.1 uncultured Ruminococcus sp.
GCTGCTCGTATTCAAGCACCATTTCACGATTTTCCATATAGCTCAGAAGCAGCGAGACAGATGTATCAACTGCGCTTTCTGCAATATCCGTTCGATTCATCCCTGACTTCGGTGACGCCTATCGTGTGTCCTTCAAAAGTCGGCGGCGCGTATTTCTTCTGCCTCGGCTGACCGAGATCCCAGAAGCTGTCGTCCGATGCGTTTTTTCCGTCTGAGCGGATGCTTGTTTTGAAAGTGCGCTTCTCGGGGGAATCCGAGTCGATGGTGATGTCGATCGAAACGTCTGTTCCCTCGAGTGCATCGGCAATTGTCTCAGCCGCTTCGGACACTTTTTCGGCTGCTGTTTTTAATACGTTATTAATTATTTTGTCGAAAACTTCATTTATGTCAGCCATCCTGAACCCCTCCGATCCTGCCTCTGAGCAATAATTTTTTTGCTTTCGGCAAACATTAGTTCGTAATAAACCATTATAACACGTTTTTTTATATGTGTCAATAAATATCATCAAAAATTAATGTTCACTGCACATATTGTTTGCGCGGACGGCCTCGGATGAGTGAATTTTGTGATGAATATTCGGTGAATATAATCCGATATAGTTGAATTCTCGAACAATGCGTCACCTGATGCGTGAAAGTTTAACTGCCTAATCAATAATTGAAGATAAATAAGAAAAAGCGAGAATTTTGCGGATTTTTGTATGCTTAACAAAAAATTCATATAATAGCAATGAATGATAAATAATGTTGTAGTATAGTTATTGATGTTTGATTTTTATCCCGAATTGTGAATATGTATTCATCTGACCCGAATTTTGAAAGGAGCACATATGCCGCTTGTTTTTTACTCGGACAAGGATTCGGAAAAGCTGCTTCCCATACGTGCGGCAGGATGCGGTATGGACTGCGACTGTCCCGCTGTTACAAGACCGTTTTCATCTGTTCCGCAACTAATATTTACCGTCAAAGGCGATGGAATTATATCTGTCGGTGAAGAGGATTTCGATCTTCCCGAAGGATGTGTGTTCTTTCTCGGCAAGGGCGCGGAATATCATTACAAACCTGTGGCTGGTGAGTGGATCGTCGACTGGCTGGAGTTTGACTATTCACCGGCTATGGAGAACGGTGCGCTGTTTCTTTCAAAAAAGTTTGTCATAATAAAACCGTCAGACGGCAGTATCGGAATGTACCGTGATGTGCTGCGCGGGATATGCAGTGATCTTTCGCGTGATGATGCAGCGTCGGAATATGAATCGTCCGCAAAGGTCTATGCACTGATTATGCGGCTGTCGTGCGAGCTTCTTTCAGTGCCCGCTGTCCGACATAAAATCAATCCGACTGCCGAAGCCGTGATCTCTTACATAAACGAAAATTATATGAACGATATTACACTTGCCGATCTGTGCGAGGCGTCGGGCGGAATATCCGAACAGTACCTGTGCAGACTTTTCAAACAGACGACAGGTATGCGCCCGATCGAGTATATACTGAAAAAAAGGATCGGAATTGCACGCTCGCTTCTTGAGAGAACGGATATGCCGATCGCCGATGTGGTGATGAAATCCGGATTCAATAATATTAGCTATTTCTACCGCAATTTCAAGAAATTCACAGGGAAAAGTCCGATCGCATACCGTCATTCGGTGATGGGCGTCGATCATTCCGGGGAAGAGACCTAAATTATACGCTTACTCCGCCCTCAGTAAAGTTTTGATCCAACTTTTTCAAAACGATAATTTTTCGAATACTAAATTCCCCCAAACATCATTTCAATCATCCCCAAGGTGTACTGCAATTGCATTTTTATTTGAATCCAATGCAGTACACTGTTTTTCCTTTTTTTCGGCATCAGCGTATTATTGTACCCGTGTCCCGGAAAAAATACATAATAATCCGTTGACTTCCGGCGGTATTCATGGTATAATATCATCATCTATTATAAACGGAGGACTATGCTCACATGGACGGCGGCGATTGTACAGACGGGAACCGACGAAGAAAAAACTTCATCAGAGAATCCGCGTCTGTGAAAGTGCTTCTGAGAAAGTATTACCGCTCGGATAACGCTTTCATTTGTTTTCGCAGAATGTTAACCTGATTTTTCTGCCGATATTTGACGAACGTAAGTCAATTGCATCGAATACATACCGGAGGAAAAAATCTTGTTAAATTCAATCTGGGGACAGCTTCTTCTCCAGTTAATACTGATCGCTCTCAACGCGGTTTTTGCCTGCGCCGAGATTGCGGTACTCTCAGTAAATGAAGCTAAGATCAATAAGCTCGAAGAATCGGGCAATAAAAAGGCAAAAAAATTACGAAAACTTACTTCTGAACCTTCAAAATTCCTCTCGACAATTCAGGTGGCGATCACACTCTCCGGATTCCTCGGATCGGCTTTCGCTGCGGATAACTTTGCGTCGAGACTTGTTGAATGGCTCGTCGGACTCGGCGTGAAAGTGCCTGCCGATACTCTCCGGAGTATTGCAGTCGTTGTTATCACCCTGATCCTCTCCTACTTCACTCTCATTCTCGGCGAACTCGTCCCCAAACGTATCGCCATGAAAAAGAGCGAACAGATGGCGGTTGCTCTGGCATCTCTGCTTTATGCGGTCTCCAAAATCTTCTCGCCTGTTGTGTGGTTTCTTTCGGTTTCCACGAACATGGTTCTCAGACTCTTCGGTATCGATCCGAATGAGGAAGATGAGGACGTCAGCGAAGAGGAGATCCGTCTCATGGTTGACGAGGGCGGTCAGAAAGGCGTCATCGACGAACAGGAGCAGGAGCTTATCCAGAACGTGTTCGACTTCGACGATCTTAAGGTCAGCGAATTTGCGACACACCGTACCGATATCGCGTTCCTCTGGCTTGAGGATGATGGCTCGGTCTGGGAAGAAACTATCCACGAAACACGCCACTCGATCTATCCCGTATGCGAAGACAAGATCGATAATGTGGTCGGCGTGCTCTCTATCAAGGATTACTTCAGACTCAAGGGGGCGGACCGCGAGACAATCATCAAAGAGGCGATCAAGCCCGCATACTTCGTTCCCGAGGGAATCCACGCGGATGTGCTATTCAAGAAGATGAAGCAGGAGAGAAACCACTTCGCGATCGTTCTTGACGAATACGGCGGAACACTCGGCATCGTTACGATGAATGATATCATCCAGCAGATCGTCGGCGATTTCTCCGATTCGGACAGTGGCAGTGAGGAAGACGTTGAACCCGATATCAAGCAGATCTCCGAAGATACATGGGAGATCAAGGGCGTTGCATCTCTTGAGGACGCGGCGGACGTGCTTGAAGTCGAGCTTCCTACCGACCTGTGCGATACGATGGGCGGCTATGTTTTCTCGAAATACGGCGTTGTACCCGAAGACGGAACAGAGTTCGAGGTCGAAATACCTCCGCTTCATGTCCACGTTACCGAGATCAAGGATCACAGAATCGTGAAAATGACTGTGCGCCGTGAGATCATCGAAGAAGATGACGATGATGACGATGACGAAAGCCAGCTTCTCAAGCTTATCAAGCCGGATAAGTCAGATGATGACGCAAAAGATTCAAAGGAATCGAAGAAGGATTCAAAAGATAAATCTAAAAATAAATAAAAATGAAGGCATATTCTTCGGTGAAAATTCCGTTGAATATGCCTTTTCTTCTATTTGATAACCGCACGGTAGTACGCATACCCGAGAGGGATTACGTCGCCGTGATCGTAGAAATCTTCTTCTGATGCGATCTCCTCGCGACTGTCCGCCGCCTTGAAGTCAAGCGCACCGCCGTCCTGTAGACCGATTGCGGATTTCGGAATCACGTATTCAACCGACGATTTGTTTACAGTACATTCTGCTTTTCCGATACCGCTGTACACGCTCTGCACGAGTTTTCCGTCAATACAGCTTAATTCGGATATCGCTCCGTCTGCCGAGATGTGGTAATCGTGTCCGCCCGACTTGATGAAAAGCTGCATGAACGTGCCTGACCTGTCGGAATCAAAATCGTTTCCGGAGCACAGCGTGAATTTCACCGAATCCCCGTCATTCGCGAGCGTGATCTCCCTGATCGTATTCCGTCCGCTGCCGTTTGTGTATATCACGCCGTAGCCGGGAGCATTGCGGTTGAAGTTTCCGTCCGGATAGTCGAAAAACACAGTATTCTCGCCGCGGTTCAGTACGGTTTCATCACCGATTCCGCGCAGTCGACAAACCTGCTCGGTCTGATATCCTGCGTCGGGATGCTCGGCTGTGAGTTCGGATATGTTTATCGGCTTGCCTGTCCATCCGGTAGTGCCGAGCCACAGAAAATAGAAAATCCCAAGCAGGCGGTTATTCCTGCTTTTGGGATATTCTGTGTCTGTGCTGTGTATGAAGTTTTTGTTTTTCATCTCAGCCTGCAATGTCTGCGTCGGTGAGAATGGTGAATCCGTATCTCTTGAGTAACTTTTCGGTCAGCTCATTGTTTTCAACGCGGAGAACGACATATGCCTTGCCCGCGATGGAAGATACGAATGCGTAGAGATAGTCAACGCTGATGTTTTCGGATGCGATAACGTCGAGAAGCTCGTTGAGACCGCCCTTTGTATCGGGAATCTGAACGCCGACAACTTCAGTTACGTTTACGATCTTGTTGTGGGACGAGAGAGCGTCAGCGGCTTTCTTGGGATCGCACACGATGAGACGGAGAACGCCGTAGCTCTGTGTGTCCGCGATGCTGAATGCGCTGATGTCGATATCCGCATCTCTGAGGATCTTTGTGATTTCGTATATGGAACCGTTCTTGTTTTCTGCAAATACTGATAACTGCTTAACTGACATGGTAATTTCCTCCGTTTGTAGTTGTTGTGGAGCGTATGATTTGAATCAATACAGCTTTCTTGTGTCGATTACGCGGACAGCCTTGCCTTCGCTTCTGATGATCGACTTGGGTTCGACGATGGATACTTTCGCGGAGATGCCGAGCATGGATTTGATAGCTTCGGAGATTTCAGCTTCGCGTACGCCGATGGAGTTGATTGTGTCGGAGAAGAGCTCGGGAGTCATTTCAACCTTAACTTCAAGGCTGTCTGTTGTGCCTGCACGGTCAACGAGGATCTGATAGTTGGATGTGAGACCCTTTGCCATGAGAACTTCTTCGATCTGGGACGGGAATACGTTTACGCCGCGGATGATGAGCATATCGTCACTGCGTCCCATGGGCTTGGACATCTTGACAAATGTTCTGCCGCAGGAACAGGGTTCTCTTCTGAGTACGGCGATATCCTTTGTGCGGTAACGGAGAAGCGGGAATGCTTTCTTTGTGATGCTTGTGAATACGATTTCACCGCGTGTGCCCTCGGGAAGAACTTTTCCTGTTTCGGGGTCGATTGTTTCTGCGATGAAGTGGTCTTCGTTGATGTGCATGCCTGTCTGTTCTTCACATTCGAAAGATACGCCGGGGCCGGAGAGCTCTGTGAGACCGTAGATGTCGTATGCTTTGATTCCGAGACGGCGCTCGAGGTCGTGACGCATTTCTTCTGTCCATGCTTCCGCACCGAAGATACCAGCCTTGAGCTTGATCTGATCGCGCAGACCCTTTTCTTCGATGGATTCAGCGAGATAAGCCGCGTAGGAAGGTGTGCAGCAGAGGATAGTCGCGCCGAGGTCGGTCATGAACTGAAGCTGACGTTCGGTGTTGCCCGAGGACATGGGAAGTGTGAGACATCCTACCTTGTGGGAACCGCCGTTGAGACCGGGGCCGCCTGTGAAGAGACCGTAGCCGTAGCATACCTGACATACGTCATCCTTTGTTCCGCCGACAGCAACGATAGCTCTCGCGCAGCAGTCTTCCCAGAGATCGATATCTTCCTGAGTATAGAATGCAACAACTCTCTTGCCGGTAGTACCACTTGTGGACTGGATTCTTGTACATTCGGAAAGCGGAACAGACATGAGTCCGTAGGGGTATGCTTCTCTGAGATCGTCCTTAGTAATGAACGGGAGCTTCCAGAGGTCGTCGCGGGACTGAATATCACCGGGTTCAACGCCGTGCGCCTTCATCTTGTTTCTGTAATATTCGTTGTTCGCCCATACGTGATTTACAGTATTCACGAGACGTTCGTCCTGCCATGCACGGATCTGTTCCGGTGAGGCGGTTTCGATTTCTTTCTGATAGTAATTTGCCATTGTATATGCCCTTTCAAAGATTAAATTTTTCTATATTTTTTCTTTATACTATATTTAATCATGAAATGGCTCATATGTCAAGTGAAATTGTATAAAAATTTGTAAATTACGAATAATTTCTTGCTTTTTTGTTATATCTTGACATTTATGCAAACAAAAATGAATGCTGTAAGTTAAAAATCTGCTGCATACTCCTCCCGGGAATCCCGTGGAAAACGCAGAATGCAGCAGATTTTTTATTTCTTTCTGAAAATATACGTAGCACCGAGGGACAGCATACCGAATACTGCGGGAAGTGCTGCCGCATCGAATGTCTCGGGTGAGATTTCAATATATTCTTCGTACAGTACACATCCGGCGTCAGCTCCTGCCGATTCGATCAGTTCATGTACTTTATCGTAAAGTCCGGTATCGGCAGAGGATGAGAGCGCGACATTAATTGAGTTGTGTGCTTCAGCCAGCGTGACGGAGACGATATTGTATTCATCGGTTTTCATCAGTCCGACTATGCCTTCGTATATCGCCGAGAGCTGATTCATACTGTATTTTACAGTTCTGAAATCAACGACAACGCCCCCGAGATCGACTGCGGATACCAACGCGGCATTCTTGAGACGGCTGATATACTCCGCACGCACGTTTTCGCTGTCGTCAGTCACAAGAATCACCAGTCCGTCATTTTTGTTTCCGAGTCCGCCGAACGTGTCGGGATATTTGGGCGGATTGCCGAATGTGCTTTTCAGGAGATGCCCGGCTGCAGAGAT
>CAZPPN010000105.1:0-6856 GCA_964588425.1 uncultured Ruminococcus sp.
TTTCTCCTTTAGCGAGGAGGAAAAAAAGTAGCAAAAAAAGAGGAACTTTTTCGGACGGATTGGGTGTTCCGAGCTTGCGAGCTCGGCTCAGGGTTTCACCCTAAGAACCCACCACCTTTGAAAAGGTGGACGAAACTTTACTGATGACAATGTTCGGCTTAGATTTTAACTTAACTAACAAAATTTAGATTTGCTTATGAAAAACACAATCGAAATAAAACTTACACGGCTCTCGTCTCTGGCGAAAATTCCCGAATATCAATCCGCCGGTGCTGCTGCGTGTGATCTCTGTGCGGCGATCGAATCATCTCTGACTATCCATGCAGGTGAGCGTATGCTGATCCCCACCGGTCTTGCCGCTGAGCCTATATCGGATTCCCCCGTCGCGCTTCTGATCTTCCCCCGCAGCGGACTTGCGTCAAAGCACGGCATCTCCCTCTCGAACGGTGTCGGAGTTGTTGACATGGACTACCGCGGTGAGATCAAGGCGGCTCTCGTGAACACATCCGACACTGACTACACCATCACCCCCGGCGAGCGAATTGCTCAGCTCATGGTAATCCCGATCCTAACCGCACGGTTCACGGAAGCCGATTCCCTCACTCAGACAGAGCGCGGTGACGGTGGATTCGGACACAGCGGACGGTAACAGCAAATGCAAAGAAAGGCACAGTCACAACCATGCGAAAATCATTCTGGCTTACATTTTTTCTCGTGTGCGTCGGGATCGTAATCGGCGAAATGGTCGCAGAAATGACCGCGTCCGTACCGTATCTTTCAGTCCTCTCCTACGGGCTTGACTTCGGCACGGAATCTCCGATCTCGATAGATCTCAACGTACTGCGTTTCACATTCGGAATCAACATCAAGATTACAATATCGACAATCATCTTCATTGCGCTCTCTCTCGTACTCGGAAGAACAATTGCAAAGGACTGACGCGCATGAAGTTCAATAAAAAAATCATTCTCGCCTCAAAATCCCCGCGCCGGCTTGAGATTCTGAAGCTCGCAGGGATCGAACCTGAGGTATACATCGCTGACGCGGACGAGGGTTCCGTTGAGTTTTCGGCAGGGGAACCCGGGAAATACGTCCGCGATATAGCAAAACTGAAAAACGATGCGGCTTTTGCGGCGCTGTCGGCTGACACTTCAGCGACTGACACTTCAGCGGCTGAGATCACGGCGGAAGAGCTTGCGGAATCGGTGATCGTCTCGGCGGATACGGTCGTGTATTCGATTGACGGCGACGCAACGCTCGGGAAACCGCGTGATTTTGACGACGCCTGCCGTATGCTCAGATCGCTGTCGGGGAAGGTGCACCGAGTTGTCAGCGGAGTCATGATACGTGATTGCGGGACGGGCAGGATCAGTTCGTTTGAGGAATCGACGGACGTGACGTTCCGCGCGCTGACGGATGACGAGATCGAGGATTACGTCAGAGAGGCGAGACCTTATGACAAAGCGGGAGCGTACGGGATTCAGGAGGGCGCGTGCGTGTTTGTTTCGCGTATCGAGGGTGATTATTATAACGTCGTCGGACTCCCGATATGCAGACTCGCCGCGGAACTTGATAAGCTGACTTAAAATTTTAGCCAAAATTTGTCATCAGCAAAGTTTTGATCAAACTTTTTCAAAAGTTGTCAGGGTATCCAACGGAGTTTCAAAGAAACTCGAGGAGTTGATTTTATCAACTCCGTGGGACCAAGCGTCCCTGGTCGAGCTTCGCAAAGTTCGAAACACCCAAGACTTCGATGGAGTTCCTTTTTGGTTCTTTTTCCTCGATAAAGGAAAAAGAACAGCTCACGCAAAACAAAATTTCGCAAACACAAATCACCCAGATTTTGGAGATAAACACAAATGAAAAGTATAGGAATAGATCTCGGCACAGCCAACACCCTGATATACGTCAAGGGCAGAGGTATCGTACTGCGCGAGCCGTCGGTTGTCGCCGTTGAAGCAAAGACGCGAAAAGTCGTCGCAGTCGGGCGTGAAGCAAAGCTGATGCTCGGCAAAACACCCGGCTCAATACTCGCAATGCGCCCGCTCAAGGACGGCGTTATAGCAGAATTTGACGTAACCGCGTCCATGCTCCACCACTACTTCAAAAAAGTATCGGGCAACACAATATTCAGCCGCCCGAAAGTTATCATCTGCATCCCCTACGGCGTCACCGAAGTGGAAAAGCGCGCAGTTGAGGACGTTACCCTCGAAGCCGGCGCTCAGTCCGTTGCGCTCATCGAAGAGCCTATCGCAGCTGCATTCGGAAGCGGTCTGCGTGTCGAAGATGCCCGCGGCTCCATGATAGTCGACATCGGCGGCGGCACAACTGAGGTTGCTGTCCTCTCGCTCGGCGGAATCGTTCAGTCGACGTCCGAGCGTGTTGCAGGTGACGAGCTTGACGATGCGATCGTTGCCTACATAAAGCGAAAGTACAACATTCTCATAGGTGAGACGACTGCTGAGCTTCTCAAAAAGCGCATAGGCAGTGCTCATCCCGCAGCAGACCGCGGCTCAATGCAGATTCAGGGGCGCAATCTCCTCTCCGGGCTCCCGGCTGTTGTGACGGTCTCTTCCCCCGAAATCCGCGAGGCAATGATGGACGAGATCCAGCACATTGTCGAAAGCATCCGCAGCACTCTCGAAAGCACTCCCCCCGAGCTCGCCGCTGACATCTACGACACCGGTATCATGCTCGCAGGCGGCGGTGCTCTCCTCTCCGGTCTCGATCTCCTCATCTCCCGTGTCACCGGCATCCGCACCGTTGTCGCCAAATCCCCCATTGACAGTGTCTCCGTCGGCATCGGGCGTGTCATCGAAAGCAACGATTCCAGCGGTATTCTGACTTACAGGACGAGGTGAGGGGTGTTGCTTTCGTTCATTCATGGGACGCTGTCCCAAACCCTGCTCAGGGCGTTGCCCTAAGAACCCACCACCTTTGAAAAGGTGGACGAAACTTTTTTGCGGGGTGGGTTTATTGGTTTGTGCTTTACCAATTTCGTTTTGCTTCACGGCGGACAGGGATTTGGTGCCGTTCAAGGGTTCAGAAGATCGTTAATACGGAAGTTAGGGACCTCCGAGACCCTAACTTCCCTTGCCATACAGCATTTGCGTGATATAATTAGATTCGCGCGATACGTAGTGCTCCCATTAATTTGTTGCCGCGAACGGTAAGTTTACTTTATGTGCGCGATGAAGATATGCGATAAAAATAAAAAAACACGCGCATCTGACTATATCACGCACAGAATATCCCGCTGTGGCGAGTAGGGTCAGCTGAACTTGTTCAGCAAGTGGTCACCTACGAGCTCGCGAACGATTTTCTGAGGCTCTGCAAGCTCTATATTGCAACCCACCATGAAGCCATACTAAATTGAATCGCACCGACCCAAAAAGCAACCCAGTTTAAAAGTTTTTGCCGGGGAGCTGCGCATCCCCACTTTTTCCAAAAAGCCGCGTTCCCCCCTCCCTAACACCTATAATTACCTCCACTTCCTAAACAACCATGAAACAATACTTCAAAAATAAATTCTTCTATATAATCACCACTATTACGCTGATTGTGACGATCGTGCCGTCGGTGTTTTATTCGATGGGGCTCACGTTTGTGTTCAGAGACGCCGTGGGTGTTGTTTTGACGCCGATGCAGAAGGTGTTCAATTACGCAACGGACGCGATCGACGGGTTTGCGGCTTATTTTTATAAGTTTGATGAACTGGTCGAGGAGAACAACGCGCTCAAGGAGCAGGTGTCAGAGCTTAAAACACAGATCTATGACTCGGCTGAAATCGAGGGTATGTATATCTGGATGAGCGACTACCTCGAGATGAAAATGCGGCATTCCGACTTCGAGTTCCTCGCCGCAGCCGTAACAGGACGTGAAAGCGGAAACTACTCCAAGGTCCTCACACTCGACGTCGGATCGGGCGCAGGTGTTGAGCTCGGTATGCCCGTCGTCACTTCCGAAGGCATCGTCGGTCAGATCACAGAGCTCGGCTATAACTGGTGCAAAGTCACTACCATTACCCAGGCAAGCTCGTCCGTCGGCGCGTATATCGAGCATTCCGGCGACTCCGGCGTGTGCGTAGGCAGCTTCGAACTTGCTTCCGAGGGTCTCTGCGAACTCAAATACCTCCCCGCAGATACCGAAATCTCCCCCGGTGACCGCGTTCTCTCAACAGGCTTCGGCTCGGTCTACCCACGCGGACTTACCGTGGGATACGTCGATTCGGTCGAGGTCAATCCGTACAGCCGCTCGCTTGACGTACGCGTGTCCTGCGCCGTTGACTTCTCTACCCTCAGCCGCGTTATGATCATTACTTCTTTCACCGAAACTTCCGTCAATGCCGCCGATATCGCTCGGGATTGATATCTATCTTACCAACAGGTGCTCCCATGAACGATAACCAGAACCCCAAACCAAATGAGAATATCTTCGAGCGATTCCGCGGATGGCGGCTGTCCATGACCATCGACGCCGAATCTGTCGTCAAGGGCATCGTCATCGCGCTCCTGCTCGTCTTTTTTGCTCTGCTCGAGACAACGCTGTTCACTCGCTTCCGTCCGTTCGGCGCAGTCCCCGATCTCATCCTCCCACTCGTCGTCGCCGTGGCTATGTCCGAGCGAGAAAAATGGGGCGCGGTTTTCGGCCTCATCGCCGCTTTCGTCATCGAATCCCTCGGCGGTTCCAGCCTCACTATCCTCCCCCTCCTCTATATGCCGACCGGGTACATCATCGGTATCCTCAGCGTCCACTATTTCCGTGACTCTGCCGCAACTCGCGCGCTCTATACAGGCGTGACTTCCCTCTTCCGCTCCATCTTTACACTCATCTCAATCTTCGCAACTATGGGCGGCGTCACCCTCATCTCTGCCCTCCGCGAAGCAGTCCTGCCCGAGCTTGCGTCAAATGTCATCTTCGCATTCCTCCCCCACGTCATCGCCGCTCTCTGCCTCCACCCATTCCACAAGTCCCGCGATGACCGCGTTCAGTAAATTTTACACACATCAAGAGATATTTTATGGAATCTACATTTGTAAATCAAAAGAATACACAGCCTGCAAAACCCGCGATCACGGCATCACTTGCACCGATGGCGGGCTTTACAGACTGCGTTTTCAGACGGATATGCTCTCGCTTCGGCGCGGCTTATACCGTAAGTGAAATGATATCCGCGATGGCTATGGTCATGGGCGACAGAAAAACCGCCATGATCGCCGAGATCACCGAAGGAGAAGCGCCCGTTGTGCTCCAGCTTTTCGGTCACGATCCTGCCGTCATCGCGAAAGCCGCCGAGATGCTCCTTGACGGCAGCTTCGACGGATGCAGGTACGCCGCTCCCCCTGCCGGAATTGATCTCAACATGGGATGCCCCGTGAAGAAGATCGTCACGTCCGGCGACGGATCAGCGCTGATGAAAAACGTCGATCTCGCGCGCAGGATAACCTCAGCCGCCGCAGAAGTGTGCGAAAAGCGATGTGTGCCGCTGTCGGTAAAGTTCCGCCTCGGATGGGACAGCGGCTCGATCAATGCACCCGAGTTTGCCGCCGCAATCGCCGAATCGGGAGCGAAGAAGATAACCCTGCACACACGCACACGCGAGCAGATGTACGCCCCCTGCGCCGATCCGACACGTGCCGCCGATGTTCTCGCCGCGCTCGTCTCGGGCGGATTTGCGGACAAAGTCACCCTTGTCGGAAACGGAGACATTGACGGATACGACTCCGCGGCGCTGTATCTCGGGAACGGATGCAGTGAGGCAGCAATCGGTCGTGCAGCTCTCGGGAATCCGTGGATTTTCGCCGAACTGAAAGACCCCGACAATTTTGTTCCGCCGACGCTCGGTGAAATCCTCGATGAAGTAATCGGATTCGTCCACGGCGTAGTTGAGCTGAGAGGCGAAGAGGTCGGCATTCGTGAATCACGCGGACGGGCTGCACATTTCATCAAAGGCCTCCGTGGATCTGCAAGCGTCAGAGACCGACTGAATCACGCCTGCACGCTGAAAGAATTCGAAGCGGTTCTCCACGATCTCGGCTGAAGCAATTCAAACACAACTATATAATAAGGAAAGAAAATGTCAAGAATATACTGGAAAGGCTCGGCGCTTCTTGCTCCCGTACCGTCCGTGATGGTAACCTGCGGCAGCTTGGAGAAGTCGAACATAATTACTATCGGCTGGTGCGGTGTGATATCGACCCGTCCGGCGAGAGTTTATATTTCGATTCGCCCCGAACGCCACTCGCACGGCATCATCAAAGAAAGCGGCGAATTTGTAATCAATCTTACACCCGCGTCACTTGTAGAAGTATGCGACTACTGCGGAACCGTGACCGGCCGGTGCGTTGAAAAAGCAAAGAAAACCGGACTGACGCTGATTCCGTCCGAAACCGTGTCCGCCCCCACGATCGCCGACTGTCCTCTCGCACTCGAATGCAAAGTGTACCAAGTGATCGAGAGCGGCTCGCACGATGTTTTCATAGCGGATGTCGAGCGTGTTTCTGTTGAATCGTCACTTCTGGATGAGTCCGGCAAGCTGCGTCTCGATTTGGCGGATCTGCTCGTTTTCTCCCACGGCGAATATTTCAAGCTCGGCAAAAAGCTCGGCAAGATCGGCATCTCAGTCGAAAACAAGAAAAAAGGCCGCAAAGCAGTCGTAAAGAAATAAATAATGTCAGGTAGCCGCAAGCAGAAAAGTTTTGATCCAACTTTTTCAAAAGTTGGTGGGTTCTTAGGGTGAAACCCTAAGTCGAGATCCGCAGATCTCGAAACACCCAGGACTTCCAAAAAAGTTCCTTTTTTCGGTGCTGTTGACAAAGTAAAGAAACATTCATACCAAGAACACAAAGATATGGTA
>CAZPPN010000106.1:0-6844 GCA_964588425.1 uncultured Ruminococcus sp.
TTGTGTTCTTGGTATGAATGTTTCTTTACTTTGTCAACAGCACCTTTTTCGCTTCTTTTTTCCTCGCTAAAGGAAAAAAGAAGAACTATATACCCGCAATCCCCCAAAGATCGTGTTTCAAAATCTCCCATAAATCAAAAAAACCACGACCGCCGCAGCCGTGGCTTTTTTCTGTAAACTTGCTTGACTTACTTGATCGCCTTTGTCTTCCACTTGCCTATGCGGTAGAAAATCACCGTCAATACCGCACCCATCACCCACGATACCAGAAGCGATATCTGAATGCATTCCTTGATGCCGTAAGGAAGCTCAGGCGTTCTTGTCATATACGAAATTCCGTACGCAACCGGAACTCGAAGCGCAACCGTCGTGATCAGCGAAATCCACATCGGAGTCATCGTGTCGCCGGCACCTCTCATGATACCCGAAAGACTCTGCGTAACCGCAACCGCAATGTATCCCACCGCAAGAATCTTCATCAGCTCGTAACTCAGCTCCACAAGCTCAGCCGTGTCCGTGAATACTCCCATCAGGTGTCTGCCGAACAGAAGAATCGCACCCGTGATAACAGTCGAGCATCCCACAGCAAGAAGCGTTCCCTGCTTAGCACCCTTCGTTACCCTGTCGTAAAGCCCCGCACCTACGTTCTGCCCCGCAAATGTCGTCAGCGCAGTACCGAACGAGAAGTTGGGCATCATCGCAAATCCGTCAACTCGCATGATAACCACGTTCGCCGCAATGAACTGCTCACCGAACTGGTTTGTCAATGACTGAACAATAATCATAGCGGACGAGAATATCGCCTGCGTGAGCCCAGAGGGAAGTCCGAGTCTGACAATAGTCTTAACGTAAAATCCGACAGGCTTCATGTATTTTTTGCCGAAATCGAAATACTGACGCATCCGGCTCAGCTTCATAAGACATAAAATCGAAGAAACAATCTGTGCGATAACCGTCGCAAGCGCAACACCGCCGACACCCATTCCCACAACCGCAACAAAAAATACATCAAGAAAAATATTCAGCACAGTCGCAATCAGAAGATAAACCAAAGCCGAGAATGAGTCGCCCATACCCCTGATAACACCGCTGAGAATGTTGTAGTACGCCATTCCGGCAATTCCCACAAGCGAGATCGTCAGGTAATCCGTGCACCAGCCGATGATAGAGTCCGGCGTGTTCAATGCAGACAGCACAGGCCTGATAAACGGAGTCGCAATCGCAATCAGCGCAATACAGCAGATCGCCGTGATCGTGATGCAGTTTCCGATCGTGTATGAAAGACTCTCGCGGTTCTTTGCTCCGAAATACTGCGATACCATAATTGTCGCGCCTGCCGAGATGCCGATAAACAGCACAAGAAGCATATTGAGGATCGGTCCCGCACTTCCTACCGCTGCAAGAGCATTGTCACCTATGTAGTGACCGACCACGATGCTGTCAACAGTATTGTAAAGCTGCTGGGCAATGTTTCCGATCAGCATCGGAAGAGTGAATGATACGATGCATCGCCACGGTGAACCGACTGTCATATCCGTAGGTGCCTGTAATCTGTTAGCCACGTTGTTTCTCCTTTATTTTTAACATTTTTCCGAACTTTTAACATTATACCACATAATACAGCAAAAAGCAAGAATAAATGAATAGTTAAAAATGAATTTGAATAATTGAGGAAGATTTTGGGATCTCAGAGCCGAAAAACCACATTAATTCTTCATTCTCTTGAAATCCTCTTCGCCTTGTGCTAAAATATATACAGCATAAAACAGCGAAAGAAGGTTCATTATGAGAAAAATCGGAATAAATATGCACGCGATCAGCGGACTGACGAACGAAGACTATCTCCGCGAGATCTCCGCACTCGGATTCAGTACAATTTTCTCCGGAATCCGCGCACCTGAAGTACATGAAGAGATCGCATCGCTCGGTGCAAAGTACGGCATCGTTTACGAAACTCTACATGCACCGTTCGGTCACATCAACGACATCTGGCTCGATACCGCTGACGGTGACGCAATGCTTGACGAGCTCATCACATCCGTTGACCGATGCGTTATCGCAGGCGCACCGATTGATGTTGTGCACCTCTCCTCAGGCAACAATCCTCCGCCGATCACGGATATCGGACGGGGCAGATTCGCACGCCTTGTCGAATATGCGGCGGGAAAGAATGTCAAGATCGCGTTCGAAAACCAGCGCAAGCTCGCGAATATCGCATGGGCGTTTGAGACATTCAATGATGACGTCGTCGGATTCTGCTGGGACTGCGGACATGAGTTCTGCTTCACCCCCGGACGCCGTTATATGCCCCTGTTCGGAGACCGCCTGATCTGCACGCACATCCACGACAATACAACGGAATACAACTCCGACGATCACTGGCTGCCGTTTGACGGATCGTGCGACTTCGGATATGTGGCACAAGAATTCCGCGCATCGGAATATACGGGTTCGCTGATGCTTGAGGTAGGAAATAAGGAGAGATACGGCACAACACCGCCGGACGAATTCCTCAGAAATGCCGCTGACGCGATCAAAAAACTCCGCTTCATGATCGACGGGGAGTAACTCAATTATATTAACAGCAAAACGTCGCAATAATAAAAGTTTTGATCAAAACTTTTATTATTGCGACGTTTTTTCTTTTACCCAAGAAGCACAAACCGATTCTTCTCGCAGTCGATGATGCCCTCTTTTTTCAGCTTGCCGATCTCCGCTGACAGTCCGCTTCTCTCCACCTCAAGATAATCCGCAAGCTCCTGCCTGTCGAACGGGATCTCGAACGAACTTCCCCCCTCTTTCTTCGCGCACAGCATCAGATATGTCATCAGCTTCTCCCGCGTCGACCGCTTTGACGTGACCTCAATCTTCTGGTGGAACATGATAGTCTTCGTCGCAAGATCCTTCATCAGATTAAATATTAGCTGCTGGTGGAATCCGCAGTTGTTCTGACAGGTGTGAAGAATGTGCGAGCACTCGATCAGCATTATCTCACACGGCTCAATCGCAGTCACAGTCACCGGAATAGCCTCGATCTCGGCACAGGCGAACGCCTCACCGAACACCTCAGACGCACCGGCTTCCGCGAGAATGCTCCGATTCCCGTAATAGTCGATCCGCGCTATCTGTACCGAACCCGACAGAACAATTCCGATGTACCTCGCGGGGTTTCCCTCAGCTATAACAGTGAACTTTTTGTCAAACTCCTCAACGGTAGCGCCGAGACATACGAGCATCCGCATGAGATCTTCTTCCGCAATCCCGGCGAACAGCTGACAGTTTTTCAGAACTTTTTTGTATTTTTTCATAATTTCCTTGATTTACGTTGAAATTTCAACAGAATTATTGATTCAATTATACTATAATATACTCAAGAAAGCAAGGAGGAAAACACATGAAAGTTGCTTTTTTTGACACAAAACCTTATGACAAACCGGCTTTTGAAAGGCTCGGGGCAGATAATGATATACAGTTCAAGTTTTTCGAGACAAAGCTCAGCGAAGACACGGTCAGTCTTGCGGAAGGTGCCGATGCAGTCTGCGTGTTCGTAAATGATACCGTAAACGCAGCCGTGATCGACTCGCTGTGCGGAATGGGCATACGCATTGTGGCTCTCAGATGCGCAGGATTCAACAATGTCGACATGAAATACGCTCACGGCAAAATCCACGTACTCCGTGTTCCAGCATATTCACCTTACGCAGTAGCCGAACATACAATGGCTCTCCTGCTCACATCCGTAAGGCGAATCCACAAAGCGTTCATCCGCACAAGAGACTACAACTTCAGCCTCGCAGGAATGACAGGATTCGACCTGCACGGCAAGACAGTCGGCATAATCGGAACGGGTAAGATCGGACGTGTGTTCGTTGGTATCTGCCGCGGATTCGGAATGAAAGTCCTCGCTTATGACAAATATCCGTCGGACGAAATTGCAGATGTCGAAAACGTGAAGTACACCACGCTCGACGAACTCCTCAGACAGAGCGACATCATCTCCCTGCACTGCCCGCTGACCGAAGAAACATACCACATGATCGATGACGCGGCGATAGAAAAGTGCAAACGCGGTGTAGTGGTCCTGAACACATCGCGAGGCGCACTCGTAGACGCGGAAGCTCTCCTCGACGGAATCAAATCCCGAAAGATCGGCGCGGCGTGCCTTGACGTGTACGAAGAAGAATCCGATCTGTTCTTCGAAGACTTCTCGGGACACATTCTCGATGACGACACACTCGCAAGACTGATCTCGATGCCGAATGTGATCGTAACATCGCATCAGGCATTCCTGACCGAAGAAGCACTCACGAACATCGCGGAAACAACAGTCGGCAATCTGGTCGGATTCGCAAGAAACGGTGAATGCCCGAACGAGCTTTGCTGGAGACGCGGATCTGCCGAAGACTGCGGATGCGGAAAATGCTTCTGATTAAACAACCACAATCACAAACAAAGGAGATATACCATGATAAGAAAGATCATAAAAATAGATGAAGAAAAATGTACAGGCTGCGGACTCTGCGCAGAAGCGTGCCACGAGGGTGCGATCGAGATGATTAACGGAAAAGCAAAGCTGACACGCGAAGACTACTGCGACGGTCTCGGTGACTGCCTGCCCGCCTGCCCTGCCGATGCGATCTCGTTTGAGGAACGCGAAGCTCCGGCATATGATGAAGCTGCGGTAATCAAAGCAAAAGAGGAAAAAGCAAAAATGAAAAACACTCCCGAAAAACATAATCTCCATGGAGCTAAGCTCCCCTGCGGCTGCCCCGGAACGAATTCCAAAACAATCAAGCGCGAACCTGCTGTGAATCCCCCCACCCTCGGAAGAAGTGCAGCAGTTCAGAGTCAGCTCATGCAGTGGCCCTGCCAGATTAAGCTCGTGCCCGTGAACGCTCCGTATTTCGACAACGCAAATCTTCTCATCGCGGCTGACTGCACAGCTTACGCTTACGGAAACTTCCACAATGATTTCATCAGGAACCGCATTACCCTGATTGGATGTCCCAAGCTCGATGAAGGAGACTACGCGGAAAAGCTCACAGCAATCATCTCACGCAACAACATCAAGAGTGTAACCGTTGTCCGCATGGAAGTTCCCTGCTGTGGAGGAATCGAAAACGCTGTAAAGAAAGCTCTCCAGACAAGCGGAAAATTCATTCCGTGGCAGGTCGTCACGATCTCGACGGACGGAAAAGTTCTTGACTAAAACCGCATCAATCCGTTGAAAATATAGATAAACTGTGCTATAATAATTCTGCACACCAAATTAATTCAGAGGTAAAAACATGACAATTACAAACGATATCAGATACATCGGCGTAAATGACCACAAAGTTGACCTTTTCGAAGGACAATACAAAGTTCCCAAGGGTATTTCGTACAACTCCTACGCGATCGTTGACGAAAAAATCGCGATCATGGATACAGTAGACGCGAACTTTACTCACGAATGGCTCGACAATATCCAGAACACTCTCGGCGCAAGACAGCCCGACTACCTCATCGTTCAGCATATGGAACCCGACCACGCGGCAAATATCAACAATTTCGCAAAAGCATACCCGAACGCTAAGATCGTCTCCTCTGATAAAGCGTTCAAGATGATGAAGAATTTCTTTGGTACAGCGTATGAGGACAGACAGATCATCGTCGGAGAAGGCGATACTCTATCCCTCGGCAAGCACAATCTCACATTCGTAACAGCTCCGATGGTTCACTGGCCGGAAGTAATCGTAACATACGACAGCACAGACAAAGTTCTCTTCTCCGCAGACGGATTCGGTAAGTTCGGCGTTCCGGAAGCCGACGAGCCGTGGGCAGACGAAGCAAGACGCTACTTCATCGGCATCGTAGGAAAGTACGGCGCGCAGGTTCAGGCTCTCCTCAAAAAGGCAGGCGGTCTCGATATCGAAAAGATCTGCCCTCTCCACGGTCCCGTGCTTGACGAAAACCTCGGCTACTATCTCGGTCTCTATAACACATGGTCAAGCTATCAGCCCGAAGAAGAAGGCATCGTGATCGCATACACCTCAGTTTACGGAAACACAAAGAAAGCTGTACAGATTCTCGCGGAAAAACTCACCGCATACGGCTGTCCGAAGGTAATTGTACACGATCTCGCGAGATGCGATATGTCAGAAGCAGTAGCGGATGCATACCGTTACTCCAAGCTTGTCCTCGCAACAACGACATACAACGCCGACATCTTCCCGTTCATGCGTGAATTCATCGATCACCTCACAGAGCGCAATTTCCGGAACAGAACACTCGCGTTCATCGAAAACGGAAGCTGGGCGCCTCAGGCAGCAAAGCTCATGAAGGGTATGTTCGAAAAGAGCAAGAACATCAAATACGCTGAAAATACAGTAAAGATCCTCTCCTCTCTGAACGAAGAAAGCAGCGCTCAGCTCTCCGCCCTTGCTGAAGAACTCGCTATGGAATATATCGCACAGCATGACGAGACAGCCAACAAGAACGACCTGACTGCCCTCTTCAAGATCGGCTACGGTCTGTATGTCGTAACATCCAACGACGGCAAGAAGGACAACGGTCTCATCGTCAATACCGTAACTCAGGTTACAAACACACCCAACCGTATCGCCGTAACGATCAACAAGGACAACTACTCCCACCACGTAATCAAGCAGACAGGCAAAATGAATATCAACTGCCTCACAGAGGACGCTCCTTTCGCGGCATTTGAAAAATTCGGCTTCCAGAGCGGCAGAAATGTTGACAAGTTTGCCGACTGCGAGCCTCTCCGCTCCGACAACGGACTGGTATTCCTTCCTCGCCACATCAACTCGTTCATGTCCCTCAAGGTTGAGCAGTATGTCGACCT
>CAZPPN010000107.1:0-3912 GCA_964588425.1 uncultured Ruminococcus sp.
CGGTTGTATCATAATCCGCAAAATAATTCGGCATCGTCACGATCTCACGTTCAATTCTCTCGAGATCGGCACCGTCCTCTGCCACAACAAAACATTCGCGCAGATGCTTTTCTCTTGTGGTAAGCTCAGGTGTTTCACCGCGTCTTACGGCATCAAGTGCGCTCTCGACGGGGATCGTGTACTGTCTTGCATCGAGCACACCGTCGATACGTCTGATCGCGTCCGAATGTCCCTGGCAGACGCCCTTGCCCCAGAATGTGTAGTCCTTACCCTCGGGGAGTACCGCGCCGGAGTACAGACGGTTCACCGAGAAAAGTCCGGGATCCCAGCCAACCGAGATCACCGCGATCTTTCCTCCATCTTTTGCAGCCTTATCGACCGTATCATAATGCACAGGGATCTTTGCGTGTGTATCAAAGCTGTCGACCACATTGAAAATCCGCGAGAACTCAGGTGTCTGAACCGGAAGATCAGTCGCACTTCCGCCGCAGAGAATCATAACGTCGATTTCATCCTTCATGGAATATGCGTCGTCGATGTGATACGCTTTTGCGCCCGCTGTTTTTACTGTTGACGGATCACGGCGCGTGAAAACTCCGACAAGTTCCATATCCGGATTCTGACCGACAGCGTTCTCAACACCGCGTCCGAGGTTGCCGTAGCCGAGTATGCCGATACGAATGCTCATATAATATCCCTCCGATAGGTCAAGTATATCTTCCGCCATACAATGCGGATAATATTTATTCAAACAATCTCTGTTTTTCGGAATAATTATATCACATAATGTAAGTTTTGTAAAGCCTCAAAACAACATATCTCAGCAAATGTATCACATATATTTTTGTACGGTTTTATGAAAAAAATTCCTGCATATGCGGATGATATATTTATCAAACACAAGAAATATACGTCCTCAACTCTCAAAATTTACCTATTCTTATTTAATTCCCCTGTTTTTTGTGGTATAATTAATTGAAGGCGGCTGTGATCGGTTTATCTCACGCTGACACGTGCTGCCGTCAGAATCATGAATAATAATTCTTTAACAATACAGGAGACCTACATGAACGCTCAGATTTATATTGATAACGATACCATAATCAGAAAAATTTCCGAAAAAGAAGAATGCGCGTGGATCAATCCGTACAAGCTCCCGTTCGCAATGGCAGACGCGGTCAGTCAGCTCGTTGTTTCGGACGCCGACATTGCGGATGCCGAAGAGAGACTCAACCGTTTCGCGCCGTTTATCAGAAAAGTTTTCCCCGAGACTGAGGATGCCTGCGGTCTGATCGAGTCACCTCTCCGTCAGATCCCGGCTATGCAGGAAGCGCTGAAGGACACATACGGCGCCGACATCCCCGGCAAGCTGTATCTCAAAATGGACAGCCACCTCGCAATTGCAGGCTCAATCAAGGCTCGCGGCGGTATTTACGAGGTTCTTAAGCACGCCGAAGATCTCGCAGTCGAGCACGGTCTTCTCTCCTACGACGATGATTACACAAAGCTGACCGATCCCGCAATGCGTGAATTCTTCAAAAAATACACAATGCAGGTAGGCTCAACCGGCAACCTCGGTATGTCGATCGGCATCATGAGCGCGGCAATCGGATTCAGCGTGAAGATCCATATGTCCGCCGATGCAAAGCAGTGGAAAAAAGATCTGCTCCGTTCGCGCGGTGTTGAAGTTTTAGAATATGACGACGACTACTCACGTGCTGTTGCAGAGGGCAGACGTGCATCCGACCTCGATCCGACAAGCTACTTTGTTGATGACGAAAAGTCGATTGACCTCTTCCTCGGTTATGCCGTTGCCGCAAAGCGAATCAAAAAGCAGTTTGACGAGATGGGCATCACAGTTGACCGTGACCATCCGCTGATCGTTTACATCCCTGCAGGTGTAGGCGGTGCTCCGGGCGGTGTATCCTACGGTCTCAAGCGCATCTTCGGCGACTCAGTCCACTGCTTCTTCACCGAGCCGACACTCTGCCCGTCCGTTCTTCTCGGCGTGGCTACACAGGAATTCGAAAAAGTGAACGTCCACGATTTCGGCATCCACGGTATCACGGAAGCTGACGGTCTGGCGTGTGCAAGTCCTTCCGGCTTTGTAACAAGAATCATGACGCCGTATCTCTCCGGTGAGTTCACAGTAACTGACGGAAAACTTTACGACTATCTCCGCCTGCTCCATACTACCGAAGCTGTTGAGATCGAACCCTCAAGCTGTGCGGCATTTGCAGGTCCGTGCGGTCTTTTGAAGCACGAAAACTCGAAGAAATACTGCGAAGAAAACGGACTCACCGCTGAAATCCTCTCGAACTCCACACAGATCGCATGGGCAACGGGCGGACGGATGATCCCCGAAGAGATGAAGAAAGCGTACCTCGAGACTTACATCCGATAACAGCCAAGGAATCTTCTATGACATCACTAAAAGAAATCAGTGTATCCACCGGCACAGTCAGAGTTTTCAGCGACCGTTTTGACATTGAGCAAAGCGGTGTGACCGTGTTCTCGTTCCCGGTTCAATGCCGCATCCCCGCAAACGGACGTGACGACAAGGATATGTTCCTGACAGCTCCCGAAATCACCGGGACAGCGGATTCTATCCATTGCGAGTGGACAGCGGTCAGTGAAGTTTGGCTGAAGAAAACATACATACTCGACATTTTCCCGGACGGCGCATATTTCAGAATCGCGCTTGAAGGACCGGGTGATCCCGATGCGATACAGTTCTTCATAGGTGCCCCAGACTCACCGTATCCCGGAGCCACATATGAGCCTGCTGGATACGCACTCCCCGAAGCCGCAAATTTCGACGGTCCGCGAATGACGAGATTCATAAACCACGACTGCAACATCGGTATGGGATTCATGACGCCTCCTCCGTTCGTATATCCGTTCTGGACGGTCGGTATTGACGAATGGATTGGCGTTGGTCTGATCGCACGCGATGGGCAGTACAATTTCAACCGCTTCCTCTACAAGAACCACAACAACCGCTGTCATTTTGAGATCGCGCTCGACGGCAAAACTCATGTGAACGGAAAGTGGGAATCACAGGGAATCTGGTGCGGTTTCGGAAAAGATGCCGCCGAAGTTGTGAGCGCATACGCATCGTTCAACTTCGATCACGGATTATGCAAGCACGGATCAGCCGCAAAACAGCGCTGGTGGTACGGTCCGCTCTACTGCGGCTGGGGCGATCAGGTTGAAACCGGCGGTCCTCAGATGAAAATTGACCACAAGGATGCCGCCTGCCAGTCGTTCTACGAAAAACTGAGCGACAGACTTGACGAGCTTGATCTGCACCCGACTGCGATGATTATCGACGACAAATGGCAGGGTAAATACGGCGAGCTTCTGCCCGACAAGAACAAGTGGCCCGACATGAGAGCCTTTGTTGACGCTCAGCACGCAAAAGGACGCCGTGTGGTTCTTTGGGTAAAGGTATGGAACAGCGAAGGACTTGACGCTGACGAATGCATGACGCTCGAGGGTCAGCCTTACGCCGCCGATCCTACAAGCCCGAAGTACAGGAAGCGGATTTTCGACACCGTTCACAAGCTGTTCTCGTCCGACGAAGGATGCTACAACTGCGACGGATTCAAGCTCGATTTTGTCAACTGCATCTTCATGCATCCCGGACTCAGAGCACACGAAAGCGGTGTTTACGGCATCGAGCTGGTAAAGCGCATGATGAAGCTGTTCCACGATGCGGCAAAAGCTGCGAAAGCCGATGCGCTTGTCAACAACAGCTGTGCTCACCCGTACTTTGCGGAAATCACCGATCAGGTAAGACTGCACGACTACCGCGACAGTATGCGTTCAATGATGACCGTCATGGAATACAGACGCGATATGTTCTCCGCCGCAATGCCGGATGCGCTGATTGACACGGACTCGTCGAAC
>CAZPPN010000107.1:3922-5373 GCA_964588425.1 uncultured Ruminococcus sp.
AACAGATCAAACTACCGCGAAGCGAAGGAATACTGTCTCCGCGCAGTCGAGCTGGGTGTGCCGGATATCTACATGGTCGGAGATGCGCGCGAGTTCAGCTTAACCGATGCCGACTGGGACGAAATCCGCCGCGTGTGGGAAGAATACGCGGATGGGGTTGACCGTCAGTTCGGAATAAAATAAAAAATGTGGCTGTCGCACTAAGGATGAAATATCCGAAATGCAACAGCCACTTTTGTAATCTGAGCCATTTATTCGTACTTTTTCGGATGTCTCGGGTGTTTCGAGTGACTCAACTTGTTGAGTGGGCGGATCTCGACTTAGGACGCTGTCCTACGGAGTTGATGGCATCAACTCCTCGAGTTTCTGGAAGAAACTCCGAAGAACACCACCAACTTTTGAAAAAGTTGGATCAAAACTTTTCTACTTGCTTCAGTCTCGTTTTATTTACAAAAGTTCCTTCAGCGCATCAACATCCCCGTCATCGGTTGCCCATGATGTCGCAAATCTGACAACGGTGTGATCCGCATCATATTTCTCCCAGAAGCTGAGTCTGACGTTCCGCCGAAGCTCGTCCAGCTTTTGGTTCCCGAGAATGACGAATATCTGGTTTGTCGGAGAATCTATGAAGAATCGGTATCCTTTGTCACGGAGTATATTTTTCAGCTTATCTGCCGTCCGTATCGCGTTTCTGCTGATTTCCAGGTAGGTATCATCGGTGAACAAAGCGTCAAACTGCACGCCGATGAGTCTGCTTTTCGCCAGCATAGCGCCGTTCTGCTTGATGATCGTGAGAAAATGCTTTGGCGCGTTATTTTTCGGGAACACTACCGCCTCACCGCACAGTGCACCGACCTTTGTTCCGCCGATATAGAATACATCGCATAGTGCGGCGATATCGGCAAGTGTCATGTCCGATTCAGGTGACACAATACCATATCCGAGTCTTGCGCCGTCGAGGAACAGCGGAATTCTGCGCTCACGGCATACCTCGGATATTGCTGTCAGTTCACTCTTTGAATAGAGCGTGCCGTATTCGGTGGGATGCGAGATATAGACCATCCCCGGGAATACCATATGCTCGTGGTTTTCGTCTGAGAAAAATCCGTCAAGATAATCGCGCAGGACAGCGGCATCGAGCTTTCCGAGAGCCTGCGGCAATGCGAGCACTTTATGTCCGGAGTTCTCGATTGCTCCGGCTTCGTGCTGGCTGATGTGACCCGTTGATGCGGTGACGACACCTTCGTATGAGCTGAGCATACCTGCGATCACGGTTTTATTCGTCTGTGTTCCGCCGGAGATGAAATAAATATCGGCATCCGGAGCACAGCACGCCGCGCGGATTTTTTCCATGGCTGAGAGCGAATACTTATCACCGCCGTAGGGAGCGAGTTTTTCGGAGTTTGTTCTCACCAGAGCCTCGAGCACCTGAGGACACGCGCCTTCGGTAT
>CAZPPN010000107.1:5383-6809 GCA_964588425.1 uncultured Ruminococcus sp.
CCCGTTTTACCGAGGTGATCCTGTTCATTTGTGAAATTACTGAGCCTTTGTAACCTTTGTGATGTGTGTGTTAACGCCTTCGTACCAGTAAACGAAGCCTTCAACGTCAACAACATCACCTGCTGCGAGTTCACCTACTGCCTTGTATACGTCTGTGTCGGGACCTGTGAAGTATGCTTCAACGCAGAAGCTGTAGCTTGCACCGTTCAGACCGAGTGTTACATAGATATCGTCGCCGGGTTCGCCGTTCTTGTATTCGATAGCTTCAACTGTCATGCCCTTGAATACTGCGAACTGGTTCTGGTAGTTGATGAGTTCTTCCGTGCCGAGCTTATCTGTGAGATCAGTAGCCGCTGCAACATAGCTGCCTTCGAGAATTTCGAATGTAGCGTCAACGATTTCTTCTTCGCCTGCCCATGCAGCCTTGTAGCCTGTTACCTTGATCTTTGTACCGGGAACAAGCTTTTCGTTGTCTTCAGCAGAGATAGGCATTTCGTAAATGAAGTATCCGCCTTCCTTGTCCTGTGTGTAGAGAGTAACAACTCCGCCTACACCTTCTTTTTCCCACCAGCCCTGCTTAGCCTGAACGTATGTTTCAACAACAACCTGTGTGTCGAGTTCAGCAGCAGCGTACTCAGCGTAAGTCATAACGCCTTCACCCTTTACATCGGGTTCAACAGCGTTGTCTCCTTCGTCAGCAGGTGTGCCGGAGCATCCTACAACAGCGAAACACATCATAAGAGCGAGGAATAAAGCAATAATCTTTTTCATCTTATTTGTCTCCTTATAAATTTTTCCGGTTATTCCGGAATTTGATGACATATTAATTATACTACAATTTGCGGATAAGTCAAGAGTGACGGAATTATTTTTTTGCCTTTTTGAATTTTTCGGATAAAACATACAAAATAATCATCACCCACACGCCGCCTATTGAGCAAAGCAGAATCACAGATGCAGTCGGAAGAGGTCCGAGATCGTCTCCCGCGGCATCGTTTCCGTCATTTCCTCTCTGATCGAGACGGTAGAGTGCGTTTATATCCGCATACAGCTTCTCGATATACGCCTCATCCACCGTTTCTTTACGTCTGGTGGATTTTGTCACATTCTCGATAAGCTGACCGGATGCGTCTCTGAGTGAAGCCGAGCCGTTGAACACGGATGTAACGAATGTTTTATCGGTATTATCGAGCAGGAGCTTTGACGCCGTGATCTTGATATCGTAGTAGTAATCGTTATCCTCGCCTGCGCGTGAGAGATAATCGGTGTATTCAGCCGAATCCTGCGCCTTTGATGTGACGGGGACATAGCCTTCCGTTGTGGAGTACGCGATCTGAACATCATTTGTGAGAAGATACTGCACGAACAGCCATGAAGCGAGAACTTCCTGCGGATCTGATTTATTGAACACACACACGGACGGTCC
>CAZPPN010000108.1:0-6739 GCA_964588425.1 uncultured Ruminococcus sp.
TTGAAGGCGACATCATCCTCGACTTCAGAATTTCGTGGGCAATGCACGCTGATACTCCCGGAGATACTATCATCTTAGGTACTGAAGGCGCGCTCCGTATTCCTTCCACAGACTGCTGGAACGGTTCTGTCGGCGGTCCCATGACTGTTTACCACGATGTATGCGATCTCCGGACTCAGACAGTAATCCCGATTCTCCCCGGATGCGACTGCTTCGCGAAGAAGGTTCAGTCCTTCGTGGATGCTGTCATAAACGGCGGTTCCGCACCTGTTCCGACATCCCAGATCCTCTACAACCAGGCTATCATCGACGGCATCAACAAGTCCGCTGAGCTTGGACGTGAGATCGAGATCACGATCGGCGAGATTTAAGGCAACACCTATATCCCGATGGCTTACCCGGCTGTCGGGATTTTTTGTTTCCGATATGATTGACAACGGTATTTCTTTGAGTTATAATAATGTCAGAACAAAATCTTCACACAGGCGGTGACACTATGTACAAGCAGAAATTATGCCTCAATCTTCAGGGACACAAGCTCACGCCCGATTCAACAATGAATGACGAGATCAGACTTTACAAAAAAATCGGCTTTGACGGATTCTTCACGAACTTCAGCTGCGATATCGAATCACTCAAGCAGACTGCGCGTGAGGAAGGCATGATCTACCAGTCTCTTCACGCACCGTGGGGGATGACTGCGAAAATGTGGGAAGACCCGGGAGAAGACGGTGAAGCAGGCACACGCGAGCTGATCGAATATGTCGAGACCTGCGCGAAGCATGAGATTGAGCTTATGATCTCACATGTGTATGTGGGATTCGATCATCCTGCTGTACCGACCGAATTCGGACTTGCGAGATACGGCAAAGTTATCGAGAGAGCCGCAGAGCTTGGAGTGAACATTGCGTTCGAGAATACAGAGGGGCTTGAATGCCTTGACGCTGTTCTCAAAGAGTACAAATCTTGCAAAAATGTTGGTTTTTGTCTTGACACGGGTCACGAAATGTGCTATAATTACAGTGTTGATCTTCTTGCGCTTTACGGAGACAAGCTGATCGCAACACATTTCAATGACAATCTCGGCATAAGTGATTACAACGGTGTCACTACTTGGCATGATGATTTCCATTTGTTTCCCTTTGACGGAGTAGCCGATTGGAATGAAATTGCGGCAAGAATCGTAAAATGCGGATACAATGGTCCGCTTACATTCGAGCTCGGAAACAAGCGTGGATACAGCCACCTCTCTACGGAAGAGTTCCTTGACGAACAGTACAAGAGAGCGTGCAGACTTGCAATGATGATCAACAGACTGAAAAAATAATACGATAAAACCGGAGAAATCCGTTTTTATAAAATGCGGATGTGGCGGAATTGGCAGACGCGCTGGATTCAGGTTCCAGTGAAAGCAATTTCATATGGGTTCAAGTCCCTTCATCCGCATGATAATCGAACACCAATTTTGATAATATGATATCGAAGTTGGTGTTCTTTTTTATCCGAAATACACAGTTACATGACTCGGGGCGTGAGAGGAGCACATAACATGATTTTAATGGGGAAAAAAACACGGCAGGACACGATCGAGCTCTGGATACGCGCTCAAAATGCGGCATGACAGAGACTGCATTAAGTGAATTTTGGTAGATATTTCAACCGCAGAAACTTTCAGTGCTCCCTGCCCATGTGAAATTTTCAGAATTTGGCGACAACTCATATATTGATCTTTTCGCTGCTGTGATAGTCGGAGGTATCGGCAGTGCTCTGATATATGCATTCCCTGAGAAATTGACATATTACTGCCGAGATTCCTTGACACCATGAAGAGCTTTTCGGCGGCTATTCCGATGAAGGCGTATTCTACGAGAGACTCGGCTACTGGTACTACAGTTTCGGCAATTTCGTTTGGTTTTCGAATCTGCTGTATCAGCACACTGACGGTTCTGTGGATCTGTTTGACGCCAAAAAACAAAACCGTGCCGACATACGGCCAATACAACTTCATAAGATGTTTGAGATCATAATCAATGGTTAATATAACAAAAGGCGTGCCGTATTTACATCTGAGAATGTAATTTACGATACGCCTTTTGCTGTTATTCAAATATCATTTTCCGAAAATCATACGTTGAATCTTATCGTACATACGGTTTTCGGCGCAGCTACGGGCTTTCCGTTCATGTCATAAGAATTGCCGAGTGCATCGCAGAGGATCATATCGCTGATAGTCGCCCCTCTGAAACTGAGGGAGATCGGTTTTGCGGTATCGCTGTGATTCCAGAGACGCGCGATATATCCGTTCCCCGACTTTCTGAGGGATATACAATGCAAATCTCCCGAATCAATCAGACTTGCCATCGGCTTTTCCTTGCCTCTTGAGCGGTCTGTGAACTGAGTAATGACGGGATTCTGAGCACATTCGCCCCATGCGGCACATTCGGAGTCATCAGCACCGGATTTCACGGCAAAGGAGAATTTATAGACACCGTCGAACACCTGCGAGCACATGAAGTTCGTTCCGAAATTGTTCGCAGTCAGCATAGCGTATATCTTTCCGCCTCTGAATGAATCTTCGGGAAGCGGGGGATGGTATTCGTTCTTCATCACACAGCGGTGAGCAGGCGAGATATATCCTCCCCACAGTTTTCCGAGTGCGGCAACGGCGGTATCTCTCGAGCTCCACAGAATATCGCTTCCCTTTACGCGAACGTAATCCTTAACTGTAAGGAAATCCGACTGTCCGCCCGGAACGACATCTCTGCCGGGTTCCATTTCGCTGAGGACTCCCTGATATCTGAATCCGTCACCTGCAAACGGGAACGCCATGAACATCGTCTGGAGAGGCTTCGCATTCTTGAGCATATGCAGGGATACATCAATTCTGTCGCTGTCTTTCCATAATTTTACACACACATTTATTTCATGCGCGGCATCGGACTCCGCTTTGATTCTGATCTTTCCGCAAAGTCCGTTCTGCTCGGTCTCAACAGAAGTCACACGCATGACAGACGCATCAGGTTCACTTCCCGTCCGCACGAGAATATCACCGAGACGGTGCTCACATTCCATGTCAAGCAGCTCTTTTCCGCTTCGCATGTCTATAATTGACGAGATACCGCGGCTGTCTGTGCTGATTCTGTAAATTCCGTTGTCAAGTACATCTGTCTGCTCGGGTTTGTCGGAAATATGCGACACTTCATCCGGTATGAGAGCGTAGCATCTGTATCCGAACGGCGGCAGATCCTCGGCGATAAACCGCAGCACACGCTTCATTCCGCCGGGAAGCTCAAAAAAGCCGTATCGGTTTGTTCCGCATCCCAGACCGTAACTCTCGGGAGCGTAGTATTCGGGATCATCCCACTCGAGATCTATGATATCATACGGAATTTCTCTGCCGCTGTCCATATCGACGAGCTTGAACTTTCCGTCACGCCAGATTGCTGCTTCGGGATTCACCCGACGTCTGTTGTTCAGAATATATCCTTTCAGCGCACTCGGATTATGATTATCGGTACAGGTTATTGTTCCGCAGTTATCCCACTCTCTCATCAGCGTTTCAACAGGACGGCTTACCATAGATCCGCACGGGTTGAACACGAGAAGTCTCAGCTCAGATCCGCAGTCGTCTATACGGTCGGCAATACTTGCGATAGCTTTGTCGACAAGGTCGTGTGTGTTCGCTTCGGCGCGCATTGCATATGTTCCCTTTTCCCAGTACGATGCTCTCATCGCAGGACCTGCCGGGAACTGACTGCCGTACGCATGGTCATCGGAGATCATAAGATCACGCCATGTTTCGTCCGTCAATACTGTCTGATCCCGGACGAGGGGATCATTGTCGGCAGCGGCAAGCAGCTTATCCATGACAACCGCTTTTTGCTGTGTTCTGAGTGCAGTCGAGGTTATCTGCGCCATACTCATTGCGGCAAGCGGATAATCCTGACCGGGCATCTCACCGCTGATCTCGGGAATCATGATGTTCCTCTCATCCGCTTCGGCTAAAATAGCATCGAAGAAAGCCTCGTTTGTGCTTGTAATCAGTCGGGGATAGGCGTATTTTTTGTTCCACTCAGCCGCTCCATCCGCAAATATCGGAGAATAACGGCTGTTGTCAATATTGCTGACTCTGCATCCGGCTTTGAAAACCGTGTACGGATATCCGCATCCGTCAAGCGTATCGAGGACATTTTCAACTTCGTTTACGATGACATCGGACATACCGACACAGGCAGGATTCCACATGATAAGGCTCTTTCCGTCCTGTGCTCTCCATCGGCATATACCGGGTCCGTCATATCCGTATGCCGCGGTGCAGTCCCAGAACGAAACAAGTCCCTCTCCGCCCCAGCCGTAATACAGCGGAAGATCTGCGTTCAGATACGGGATCCCTGCATCACACATGGCGCGGCACAATCCCCATGAAATACCCGGAATATCGTTGTGGCAAGCCGATCTGATTCTGACTCCGCATTTCTCAGCAAAATCATATGCAGGCTGCATAATACGGTAGCATTCCTCATGCCCGAGCTGTTCCGTTATCATGTTGCCGTACAGTGCAGTCACTTCGATATCTCCGCGCTTTACACGTTCGATAACTTTTTCAACACGGTCAGCCGGTGCGTTTTTGAGATAATAATCAAGCGACCAGAACTGCTCGATTGTAATACGGAGTCTTGTGTCCTCGGGATAATCGTCTCTCTGATCCATATCATCAAGAATGCTGTCGATCCATTCGTAATGTCTTCTAAAAACATGGCTCATGATATCTGTATATCCCGGATCGTGATGTGAATGATGCACAAGATGTATCACATAATGCTTCGGCGGGCGCAGTTCGAATGTTTCAAATACGGTTTCATCTCCGCACACGGCAGTAATTGTGATCTGCGAGTTATCCGCCGGCTCGTCAGTCCAGTATTCGACCGTAAGTTCGGACTCAGCGTCAGACTGTGCGGCAAAAATTCCGTCAGCGTAAAGCGAAACTGTACTGTTCGGGATATCTTTCACAGTTATGCGCAGCAGATTTTCGAGCTTGTCTCCGCATTTTCGCAGAAGCTGTGTCTGTTTAAGCGAAAGGATCATATTATTTCTCCTCATACAGTCAGCAGATTTTGTAATATATGTTCATTATATCAAATACCATTATAGTTGTCAACAGAAAAATCCGATGTCGGAAGTGATTCCAAAACATCGGATTCTGTAATTATTCGGCGTGTGATGACTCAGCGGCACGGTTTTTGATATCTTTCGCAAACAGTATTTTGAACACAGTTCTGACAAAAGGCTGGATGAAGAAAAGCTGAGTGAAAAACGCAAACGGGAAATTAAAACATACAAGCTTCAGCCAGTCCGCTAAAAGAGTCCACATATTGAAGCCTGCCTGATAATTATAATACAGGAACGCGGCAATAAAGCTCATAACGGGACACATTACTGCAACAGTCGCGCAGATAATTGCTGTTTCAAACAGTACAGGATGGGTGGTTCGCGGATCAAAATTCATACAGGCAAACTTGGAAGACAGGGGGGATCCAAGCAGGTTTTCAAGTGTATACGCAAGTACAAACTCGATAAGAACGACTGCCCAGATCGGCATCGGCATTCCGAATACGGGAACACCTCCCATTTTACCAATAGCGGCAAGTACGTGTGTCTCTCCCGTCAGCTCCATGAACATACCGCCGTGAATGACGTAAAGGCTGTAAAATACATAGGCATGAACTGTGATGATGACCGTGATGAGAGCAAAAATCATTCTCTGAAATTGATTTCTCGGCATAAAATTGTCTCCTTTGTTATTTTGACAAACAAAAAACACGCGCACCTCAGTACCGTAATCAGATTTACGCACTAAGTGCCACGTGTGTCGTTTGTTCAGATATTTGATTCGTTATATTATACCATACTGCAGTATTCGATTTCAAAAGCGTTTTTGCATGAAAATTCTTCTGTTTTTTCGCTTTTTTTCATTTCATACGATAATCTGCGTAAATACTGTCAAACCTCAACCGTCTGTCCGCAGGAAATATACCGCAGTCGTCTCATGTGATTTTTCATGAACGAATACTGCGCTTCTCCCGTGCAGTGACAGGTATAGTACTCCGTATCAAAACCGTCAAGAAATCGCGCGTATTCTTCAAGAGTACCGTCGATCGGCAGCTTGGAAAAATGGAATCCGCCGATCAGAACATCGGGTCTGAACCACCGTGCGATATCGAGGATACCTCTGTGAGAACATCCGCTGAAGAGGATACGTCTGCCGATTTATTCGATCAGGAACTACTGCTCGTGACGGAAATCGTCGGGCAAAAATTCCCCGTTCTGCTACATTGTGAGACCGAATGAGCAGAAATCGTACTTTTTTTCGTATCCGACGCATGAATACAGAGTCATACCGCCGCCGATCACCTCAACGTCATCCGCAAATCGCAGTCTTGGATTATCTTTCAGCGACACATCAAGTCCGATATATTTGCTCGTACCGTTGTAATGCGGCTCGAATGCGTAACAGCTGAGATACACGGGAGCTTTGCTGTTAATTGACAGAAATTTCGCAAGTCCGCCGCCGTGGTCATAATGCCCGTGAGACAAGACCGCCGTATCGACCGACGACAGATCCACACCGAGCTTCTCCGCATTTTCGGCAAAAAGCTCAGTCTGTCCCATATCAAAGAGAATCCTGTTTTCCGCTGTTTCTATATAAAAACTCAGTCCGTGCTCGCATCCGATCAAATCA
>CAZPPN010000109.1:0-6699 GCA_964588425.1 uncultured Ruminococcus sp.
GCAGACACAGCATAAAGTGTCATCGGGTGACCGACAACTGTATGATACTGCTCCTGTTCTTCGTCATACTTGGGAACCGGAAGTACACCGTACTGAATATCAACATCACGGAGCCATGTTCCGGCGAAGCGTACTCTATCAATAACGAAGAGTTCTCTTCCCTCAATAAAAGGAGTCTGATAACCGTCTGCATACAGAACATCGTTTGTATCGACCCATGTGCCGAGCTTATCAATCAGATTAACAACCTTTTCGCTGAAAAAGTCATCTGAAATTTTCATTAAATTATTTTCATCCTTATCAACGAGCTTGAGTCCCGATCCTGTGTAAAAGGCGTCACCATGCCAACCAACCTGTCCGAAGCCAAACAAATCTGCATCGTTCTTTTTCCCGTTACCGTCAAGATCGCGGTAAACTCCTTCTGTCATATCGATCAGCTTGTCAATCGTCCATGTACCGGCGGTTACAAGATCAACGGGATTCTCGAGCTGATAGGAATTAAGAAGTTCATCATTGTAGAAAATACCGTACATCATGTGGAGTATATTTGTTGATATATCACCTGAGATGAAGTAAAGTGAATTGCCTACTGTGGATTCTTCAAGTAGATTTGCGGGCCACCACGGTTTCTCGTAATCAATATACTGAGAGTCGGCAATATTGGTTGTAAGACCGTTCGCTGTGCAGGAAGCAACAGTTGCGGTGTATGAGGCATAAATATCGTATGCACCGTCACCTGCCATATAACTGTCACGGGCTTTCATAACATATGAGCCTCTCTGCTCCTGATTACCGGGGGTTCCGACATAATTGTATCTGACGTTGAGACGGTCTTCTACATTGATGTTTCTCTGATGGATTGCATCGTTCACGGGCTCACCATTGAAATCCTCTGAGAAAAATTCCGGATGTTCAACGTCTTCCCAGTAAAGTACGGATACCTGCTGTCCTTCAAAATCAATATCATCCGGAAGATCATCGAGAAGGAATCCGTTTGCATCGTATCCTTCCATTGTTTCAACCTGAGTTTCGGCTGAAGATTCACTTCCCTGCTGAGCGGGATCTGTTTCTTCGCCGCCCGTATTTTCGGAACACGAAAGCACAGACGGAACTACCATAAGAAGCGCGATGATTAGAGAAAGGACTCTGTTTTTCATAATTTTCATAAAGTCTCCGGTAAATGTAATTTGATTTATGTTATCACACACTTATTTTATCACACACTATTTCATTTGTCAAATATGCCTCTTACCGCATTTTTGTGCATTAGGCACAATTCATAACTAAAAATTCGTTTTTTTTTTTTGCGATTCTCCTTTTTGTGTAATTTGACGATATTTCTAATCGTTTATTTTGTGTCATTCTTCCGAAATAATATTGCAAAAAAGGACGATCTCGGAGTGCAAAGAATCCGTTTTCGTCCTTTTGTTTTGTTCAGCTCTCGAGCTGTTTTCCGAGGAAGCCTGCCGCCGTCTGGATCAGCTTTGCTTCAAGCTCGGGTGCGATTTTATTCCCTGCACCGTCATCCGATCTGAGAGATGCGACACAACCCGTGATATCCCCCTCTGTGATGATCGGCATGAGGCATGAGATCACACCGCCGCCCTCGACAATTGAAATTTTCTCTGAATCAGACGCCGTATAAAGCTGTCGTGTCTCGACAAGTGCCTCGGCTTCCGGTGTGATTTTGCGTTCCGCGTAGTCACGTTTCGGCACACCTGCGCAGGCAATAACAGCATCGCGGTCGCAGATGATCACAGAAAAACCGCAGGTCTTGTGCAGAGTTTCGGCATACTGTGATGCAAAAGACGCAAGCTCGCCTATGGGTGAGTATTTTTTGAAGATCACCTCGCCCTCGCGGTCTGTGTAAATCTCCAGCGGGTCGCCCTCTCTGATATTATTGTCACGGTTGGATAGCTTGACATCATAGATCTTGTCCGGATGCTTTTCTGAGGTCTGAACAAGCGTGACATTTATGGGTTCCATGATGCCTATATTAAAATTTTCGTCAACAACTCCGGTTCGCAGAAGGGTGTCAATGTTCGCTTTAAGCTGTACTTCTATGCGATCTTCGTAGACTTTGATCTTCTCAATGATAAACTGCAGATCGTTTCGGTCAAGCTTCGGCTTTTCGAGGATATCGTCAAACACCTCCATAGCAGTCTTTGCGGCACGGTTCACACGGATAATCATGTTCCTTTTATCTTCCGCCAGCTCAATCTGTTTCTCAATTCCTTCGATGCGACTGAGAAGATCTGACTCCATTTCATCGTAGGTTTCTTCAAGGATTCCCTCTTGCTCGGGATGTTTCATAATATCGCGGATTCTCTGACGCTTGGTTGCTTTAAGTTCATCCTGCAGATCGGTGAGAACTTTTTCAAGATGCGCTGCACTCTGTTCAGTTTCGGCGATATCTTCGTTTTCCTTTGAGATATCGGCATTCAGCATCTCAAGCATTTCAGCTGAATTTTCTTTAACAAGGCGCACGTACTCTTTCAGCAGTTCGTCAAGCTTGTCTGCGCGTATGTGGTGGCTGGAGCAGGCTTTGACTCCTCTGCGGTGATACAGTCCGCATCTGTAAGCGTCAGCTAGGTCAGAACGACTCATGGCAAACATGGGAGACCTGCAGTCACCGCATTCAAGAAAGCCTGAATACACATTGTCGTTTTTCTTCACGCCTCGGTAGTTTGAAGTAGTGCGCTGTTCTCTCAGTGAACGGACAGTGGTAAATGTACGGTAATCGATAATAGGCTGGTGATGCTTCTCGAATACAAAATGTGCATCCGTATCCTGCCGTACATCCGAACCATTGATTTTCTTTCGTGTGTATTTGCCTTGGCGGAACGTACCAATGTAGAAATCGTTATCAAGGATGGTCTGAACTGTGACGATGGACCACACAGTCTTCACATCACGTCTGTATTCCTCTCCTGATGCTTCCTTGCGTTCTCTTTCAGCCATACGCGGTGTAGGAATACCTTCGTCAGTCAGATAATTGGCGATTTTTTTATATCCCCATCCGTCGATGTACAGTTTATAAATAAGACGTACAATCTCTGCTTCGGTTGGAACGATCTCGAATGCCTGATGCTTATTCACGATGTATCCGTACGGTGCTGCGCAAATCCACTTCCCGTCTTCCTGACGCCTGCGAACAACCGAACGGACTTTTTTTGACGTATCGGTAACCGGCATTTCGTTGATGAGAAACTGGAACTGAATCTTCAGCCAGTCGTCGTCGTTCGGAAAGTCAATATTGTCTCCAATAGAGATGATACGGACACCTGCATCACGGAGGTCTTCGAGTTCGACCAGTCCGCGGGAATTACGGCGTGCGAAACGTGAGAAGTCCTTAACGATAAGTATGTCGATCTCATGTGAAATCAGCTTTTTTCGCATGGACTGATAGTTTTCGCGCTGTTCAAATGTGTATCCCGAGCGGTCACGGTCTTCATAGAATGTCAGCGTACTGCCGGGAAATTTTTGTTTTACGAAATCAGCTATGATAGACTTCTGGTTTTCGATTGATACATTGTCGCGGTCGAATTCTTCATCAACGGAGATGCGGCAGTATCCGGCTATGGTATAGGTTTGTGTCAATGTTATCTCCTGTTATTTGTTGTTTTATATATATTATTGTATCATATTAAAGACGAAATTGCAAGTGATAATTTCGAGGAAACAGAAGCTTTTTGAAAGGCTGTGTTCCAATTTTCCATTTTTTCCGAAAATCTTTAGTTTTAACGAAAAAACACATCCTCAAAAATTTGATCTGCAAAAAGTTTTTCTGAGGTTTTCAATGAAATCTAACGGATTGAATAATATCTTAGATTTACCATATTCACAGAACTTAAGTTAATGATATTTCGTTCACATATGATAATCTTGCTGTTACGTATTATTTCGCAAAGAATTGACGTTGTGCCGGGAAAGTGATATAATAATACAACAATAGCACATAACATTGGAAAAGTTGCGTGCGTCTAAATACGAAATATGGAGAAAAAAGAATGGAATATAAAAAGGGTTGGCTTACAACGGCACACAGAGGCTTTGTTGAGGGCGAATTAAAGGAAAACAGCCTTGCAGCATATTATAATGCCTATCTTCATGGTGCGGATATCATCGAAACAGACGCAAGACTTTCCGCTGACGGCGTTTTGATCGTAAACCACGATGCGGATGTCAAGGGCTTTGACGAAAACGGTGAACCTGTCAGATATATTGTTAAAGATACACCTGCCGATGTGATTTGTTCTGTGGTTTTGTCAAAAGATGAAAAATGGGGTGTTCAGAAAATTCCTACATTGGAACAGGTACTGCATCTGGCGTACAACACCGGCTTGAGAGTAAATATTGATTTAAAAAACGGCCTTGATACTGCGGAAGCTGTTGCGAAACTCGTATTGAAGAGCGGTATGCAGGGTAAGGTTATCTATGCGCTGAATGGTGCGGGATTGGCAGGAATCAACGCTATCATTGCGATTGATCCCGACGCTTGCTTCGATGATTACGGTATCGATTTTGCAAAGGAAGTCAAGGACTATCCTGAGCGCGGAAAGCGGTGTTACTGCTATACCGGAGACACAAGTCCGGAAACGGTCAACGCGATCAGAAATTACGGCTGTAAACTTGAGCTTATCAGTTTGAAGTCTGAAAATTTTGCGGCAGCAGCTGCGTGTTATCCCGACATATGCGAATTTCTGCACACATCCGATTTCAGAGCAATCGAGGAAGACTATCTGAAGAACATAAAACTGTTCTGAGCGATATGTGGATTCGATGACATGAGGGAATACTTATAAAAACGTTATGGTATTCAAGGATGGCAGCGCAAAATGTTGAATCGGTTAGATAATTAGTACCTAATATAACAAAAACAACAGTCAGGACATGGGAGAGACGATATCCTTTGTCCTGACTGTTCTTTTATAAAGTAAAAATTTAAAAATTGGAATCAAGCGACATATTTATTTTTTCTTAACACTCCACCTGTATTTCTACTATGCTTTAACGATTCCATATCCCAAAGACGCGAAAGGTATTTTTAATAATTTTCGCTGTACCGAAAACTTAATTATAAATAAAGATACAATTTTCTTCTCATAAGTCATTTACTAATGTCGCAATGATTTATGAAAGAGAGGACAAAAAATGGTTAACACCAAAAAACTGGGTAATTATCTTCGAAAAATTAGGAAGGAGCAAAAATACTCCCAGGAAGAAGCTGCGGAAATGGCTGAAATTTCAGAGAGAACAATACGGAATCTTGAAAGCGGACGAACGATTGATCCAGAGCTGGATACAATTTTGAAGTTGTGCGATGTATATAAAATTCCGCCAGATAACATAAAGCGCTTTTTCCATTACCGATTTGAGTGTATTCATCCGTTCCAGGACGGCAACGGCAGAGTCGGCAGACTGCTTCTGTTCAAGGAATGTCTGAAATATAATATCGTGCCGTTCGTGATTGATGAAAAGCTCAAAATATTTTACTACCGAGGTCTTACGGAGTGGCCGCGCGAGAAAGGCTTTTTGACCGATACTTGCCTGTCAGCGCAGGATACATTCAAGACATGGCTTGATTATTTCAGAGTTCCTTATGAGAAATGATATCGGAAGGAGCAAACTAGGTAAAATGAAGAATAGACGAATCATAATCTCCGCCGCAGTCGCGCTTGCTCTTTTGCTCAGCGCATGTGGAAATATTATAGAAAAGGACACCGATACAGTCGGTACCGATACAAACGAAACAATGAACAACGAGCAAACCAACACCTACCATCAGATCAGCATGGACGAAGCTGTTGCCATGATGGCACAGGAAAGCGGCTACATCATTCTCGATGTGCGCCGCGCTGACGAATTTGCTGCCGGGCATATACCAAACGCAATCAACGTGGCGAACGAAATCATCGGCACGGCGGAGATTGCGGAGCTTCCTGACAAAGATCAGCTCATCATGGTGTACTGCCGAAGCGGTCATCGCAGTAAAGAGGCGGCTGAAAAGCTGGCGAAGCTCGGATACACGAATATCGTGGAATTCGGAGGTATTCTTGACTGGACGGGCGAGATTGAAACATAATGCTGCGGAGCAAAATTTGTGCCACAATTAAAGAAAAGGAACGATAATCATGCTGACATATACATATATATCGAAAGGCAATTTCGACTTCATTGAGAAGCCAAAGCCCACCATACAGCACGAACGCGATGCTATCGTAAAAGTTACCCTTGCGAGCATCTGCTCAAGCGATCTGCACATCAAACACGGCAGCGTGACGAGAGCGGTGGAGGGGATCACGGTCGGGCACGAGATGGTCGGCATCGTGGAAGAAGTCGGTTCAGCGGTGACGCACGTAAAACCGGGCGACAGAGTTACGGTCAACGTAGAGACCTTCTGCGGCGAGTGCTTCTTCCGCAGGAAGGGATTTGTTAATAACTGCACCGATAAAAACGGTGGTTGGGCGCTTGGATGCCGCATTGACGGCGGTCAGGCAGAGTATGTTCGTGTGCCGTTCGCCGATCAGGGGCTGAACAGGATCCCCGATAACGTGACCGACCGGCAAGCTCTGCTAGTGGGTGACGTTCTCGCCACAGGATATTGGGCGGCGAAAATTTCCGAGATCACCGAGGACGATACCGTTCTCATCATCGGAGCAGGTCCCACAGGAATCTGTACGCTCCTTTGCGTGATGC